>NZ_JBDNWF010000036.1:0-26656 GCF_047721125.1 Acetobacter papayae
GTCGTGAGGGTGGTCTGTTTCCCTGAGAGAAGGGGCGGGGCGTTGTGCAAGCTGGCGCCGGACATGGCGGGGGCTCTCCATGGCTGTGCGGGTCTGATGGGGTAGCCTAGCCTTTTATACTCACTGAAAACGCATTAATTATATTAACATCACACTTTAGCGTGCTTTTGTTGAATGCCATAAGGTGGCTGGATAATCTGGCGGCATGAAACAGAACACACGCGATTTTTCTCCTGCTGTCAGGCGTGTCCGGCGGCGGGGGGTAGGCCTACTGGTAGCGGCTGGGCTGTGCCTGTCCGCCTTTGGAGCGGTGCGCGCGCAGGCCGAGCCGGAACTGATCGTGGCGGACCAGAAAGGGCAGCAGAAAGCCCTGATGGAAGCCGCCGGGGTTGACCATACAACCGGCTACCATATCCGCTGGGTGGAGTTTGATGCTGCCGCCCCCCTGTTGCAGGCCTTGGGTGCTGGCGCGGTGGATACCGGCATTGTGGGGGATGGCCCGTTTGTTTTCGCATGGGGTGCGGGGCTGGATGTAAAGGCTGTCTGGCGGGTGCCGCAGCACCAGCCCGGCCGAGCCACGGCGGTTATCGCGGCAGATGGGTCGCCCATCACCACGCCCGCCCAGCTTTCGGGCAAGCGGATTGCAACCGGGCGCGGTTCTATCGGGCATTTGCTGCTGCTGCGCCTGCTGGCTACCGGGGCCATTCCAGCACCCGCGCCTGAACTTGT
The DNA here is from genome assembly GCF_047721125.1 of Acetobacter papayae. Lineage (NCBI taxonomy): Bacteria > Pseudomonadati > Pseudomonadota > Alphaproteobacteria > Acetobacterales > Acetobacteraceae > Acetobacter > Acetobacter papayae. The sequence continues at coordinate 730 of NZ_JBDNWF010000036.1, forward strand.
GTTTCTGCTGCCTGTACAGGCCAAGGCGGCTCTCGATACCGGGCGGGTCGATGCCTGGTCCACATGGGAGCCTTATGTGTCGCTGGCGGTGGTGGCCGGGCATGCGCATGTGGTGGCGGATGCGCAGGGGCTAATGCCCAATGACGGTTTTTTTGTCGCCAGTTCCACTGCACTTGCCGAAAAATCTGCGCAGTTGGTGGATTTTTATCATCGAGTTACCGATGCCTATAAATGGGGCATAGGGCATAAGGCTGATTATGTGCAGCTTTTCGCGCGCCAGACCGGCATGCCCGAGCCGGTAGCGGCGGCCGCGGCTGACAAACTCATGGCAACGCCCGGCCCGGTTACAGCCCAGACAGTCAAGGCGGAGGAAGCTGTGGCCGAGGCATATCGCGCAGCGGGCATGCTCGCGCGGGCGGATGGTTTTCAGGGTGCGTTTGTGCAGGATTTTTCCGGCCCCTGAAAAGCGGGGCCGGTGCGGCGGGGTTAAGCCCCGCCGGGTTCAGCCAGCGGCTGGCCGGGTGTGTAAACCGCAAAACCGTGTGTGCCATCGCGCTCAAGCTGGGCTACCAGCCCGAACTCCCAGTCCAGATAGGCCTGCATGGCGGCAGCGGCATTGTCCGTGCCTTCATAGGGGCGTTTGTACACATCCAGCGGGGGAGAAAGCAGGCGTTCTTCCGCCAGATGTTTTTCCACTGGCAGTCCTTCGGCCTGCCAGCCCTGCGTGCCACCAGCCAGAACGCGTGCATGCCGTGCCTGTGTTTTCAGGGTTGCGGAGGCAATCCGTGCGGCCACGCCATCGGGCGATGTCAGCACAATATCATGCGCCTCACGCAGGGGAGCGGGCCATGCGGAGGGCGGGAGCGACAGCACTGAAGGTGTGAGAAAAAACGCGCCGGGTATATGGGCTTTGGCAAAATCCGGGCTGCTGGCCAGATCAATGAGCAAAGGTGGGTGGGGCGTGGCCAGTGCGGCGGCCAGTGCCTGCGGAGCCAGTTCTGGTGCGGGGGCGAGCGCCCGCGGGAGAGCGGCGGGTTCGGCACCGTTTGTGCGAGGCAGGTCGCCCCAGTCATCCAGCACATGGACATGGCGCCAGCCGAGTTGGCGGAGCCAGTGTGCTGTCATGCGTGCCCGCACACCATCGGTGTCGGTCAGGACAAGGGTGGCATGGCGCACGGCCACCCATTCATCGGTTGCCTGTATCAACTGTCCGCCCGGTGCGGAGCGGAACCCGGCCAGGTGCCCCGCCTCGTATTCGGCAGGGCTGCGGACATCCAGCTGGTAAAGCGTGCGGGTGGTGTCCGCCACCAGATCGCCAAGGGCCTGTGGTGTAATGCTTTGGACGCCTGTGGCCAGCGCCAGTGCCAGAGCCGAGCGGCGGGCCTGTTCGTGGTTTGCGGCCGTGGGCGCGCCTGCGGTGCGTGTGGCACCGTGGTCCAGTTCAAACCCGGCCAGTGTCCAGCCTATGGTGCCGTTGCGCAGGGCATAAACCGGGTTGGGAATGCCCGCATTGACCAGCGATTGCGCCCCAATAAGAGAGCGCGTGCGCCCCGCGCAGTTGACGATTACCGTAGTGGTGGGCGAGGGGGCCAGATCACGCACGCGCAGGGCCAGTTCGGCCCCCGGCACCGAGCGCCCCTGTGGGATGGACATGGTGGTGTATTCGCTGAAACGCCGGGCATCGAGAATAACCAGATCCTCGTTGCGGCGCAGGCGTTCATGCACGTCCTCGGCGGGGAGGGATGGCGTGTGGCGGACATGTTCCACCAACTCGCCAAAGGCCTTGGAGGGTACGTTGACATCAATAAACACCTCTCCTCCGCTCTGCCGCCAGCCTTCTAGCCCGCCCTGAAGCAGAGAAACGGCGCTGTAGCCCAGTTCCGTCAGCAGTTCTGCGGCACGCGGGGCCAGATCCTCGCCCGCGTCATACACGACAACCGGCACGTTTTTGCGCGGGATAAGGGCTGCAACCCGCTCCTCGATCCGGCCAAGCGGCAGGTTGACGGCAAAGAGCGGGTGCCCGGCGGCAAAGGGGGCTTCCTCGCGCACATCGAGCAGGGCGATTTCATGCCCCGCGCGCAGGGCCTCGCGCACGGCCTGCGGCGTGGTGGAGGCTATTGCGGTGCGGGGTGGAAAAAGCGCGTTCATGCTGATCGCCTTTCATGGGAGCGGTCCCACAGGTTGGGGGTCTGCTGGCTGGAATAGCCGGAGATGAAGGGTTTCTCCGCTCCGGTCTGCGGGTCGTAGGTGGCGCGTGCGACGCCGCCGATATTCGCGCCATAGACATGGATGGAAATGGAGGGGCGGTCTTCCAGCGCATTGGCCACGCGGTGATAGTCGTTCACGCCAGGTGTCAGGGCGGCGACATCGCCGGGTTCAAGAAATGTCACGTCTTCGGGCAGGAACTGGCCATCGGCCGTGCGGGTATACTGGGTTTCGCTCTCGCGCCCGCGCAGCATGCCGATAAGCCCCCAGACACGGTGATCATGCAGAGGGGTCTGCTGGCCGGGACCCCAGACAAAACTCACGACAGAAAAACGCTCAAGCGGGTCGCAATGGAGCAGATACTGGCTGTAGCGTTCGGGGCTGGGTTGGGCGAAGGCTTCTGGCAGCCATGTATCCTGCGCCACAAGCTGGCGCAGCAGCTCCGTGCCTTCGCGTTGCAGGCGGGAGGGTTCAAGCCCGGCATCGTGCAACTGCGTGAAGCGGACAACAAAATTCCTGAGCGGGTCTGGTGTGGTCATTGGCCGGGGTACTGTCCTGTGCAAAAGGGCCTGAGTGAATGGGGCCGGGTGCAGGAGACCATGCGCCCGGCCCGTTTGATCTGGCCTGTGGTTGGGTGGTGGGGCGCGACCTTGTGTGTTTAGGCCGCGTGGGTTGCGCCCTGTGCATCCTCACGGGCGACCAGTTCGCGCACGAGCGGAATAAGGTCGCGCCCGTATTCATACGCATCGGGCAGGGGGTCGAAGCCACGGATCAGGAAGGTGGAAATGCCAAGCCGGTAGTAATCCAGCAGGGCTTCGGCCACCTGTTCGGGTGTGCCCACCAGCGAGGTGGAATTGCCCTTGGCGCCGGTCAGTTCGGCAATGCCCGTCCACAGCCTGCGATCCAGCCTGCGGCCCTGAGCTGCGGCTGCCAGCAGGCGGCGCGAGCCTTCATTGGGGATTTCGCTCGGGCGTGTATAGCCGGTTTGCGCCTGAAGGGTGCGCGCGGTTTCCAGAATCCTGTCAGCGCGGGCCCAGGCTTCCTCTTCCGTGGCGGCAAGGATGGGGCGGAGCGAAAGCGAAAAGCGCGGCGAGCGGCCATGCCGGGCGGCCGCAGCGCGCACGCGGGCAACGGTCTGGCTTACCTGCTCATAGGTTTCGCCCCACAGGGCATAGACATCGGCATGCTGGCCCGCCACGGCAATAGCCTCTTCCGAGGAGCCGCCGAAATAGACCGGAATGCCGCTCTCGCGGTACGGATGCACGCTCGCGTTAGCCCCGCGCACATCGTAAAACTTACCCTTGTAGGAAAAAGGCGTGGTTTCAGACCATTCCTTACGAACGATGTCGAGATACTCGCTGGTGCGGGCGTAGCGTTCAGCCTTGGTTGTGTGGTCGCCATCGGCCTGTAATTCCACATCACTACCGCCGGTGATGATGTGCACCGCGACGCGGCCACGGGTCAGGTGGTCAAGGGTTGCGAACTGGCGGGCGGCGATGGTGGGGGCATTGAAGCCGGGCCGGTGCGCGATCAGCAACCCAAGGTCAGGTGCTGCTGCGGCGGCATGCTGCGCGATGAGAATGCTTTCGGGCGAGTTGGAATGAAACGCTACCAGAGCACGGTCGAACCCGCCGAGTTCATGAATTTTTGCGGCGGTTTCGATATAGTGCGGGTTTACGGTGGGGCCGGTGGCGGGGATGATTTCCGAGTGGCTGCGGCTGTTGATGAAGCCGATGAATTCTACCGACATAGTGAAATTCCTAACGCACTAATATTTTATGGTAATTATAAATATAACACTTGCAAAAATGATTAAATCAAGCGAGGAATCGTCAAGCCGCACTTTGCCGCTGCTCATATGGCGTAGGGCAGCGCCCCGGCAGGAGAACAGGTTGTGTCTGATACCCCCCATGCGCCCAATGGTGTCGCGCTGCCCCAGCGCATGGCGCGCAACGTGCCCACGGAACTGCTGCGCTCCTTTGTTGCGATTGTGGAGGCGGGCTCCATGGCGCAGGCAACGGAAATGATTTTTCTTACCCAGTCCGCCCTCAGCTTGCAGATGAAACGGCTTGAGGACGTGTTGCAGCAGAAACTCTTTCGCCGTGATGGGCGGCGGCTGATCCTGACCCCCATTGGCGAGGAACTGGTCAACCATGCCCGCACCCTGCTGGCGCTGAATGACCGGATCATGCGCACTCTGGGGCAGGATCTTGAGCCCGATCCGATTTGTGTTGGCATGGTACAGGATTTTGCCGATACGCTCCTGCCCGATGTGCTGGAACAGTTCCGGCTGGGGCACCCGCGCGCGCGGCTGGTTGTGCGGGTGGGTGGCTCTGCCGAACTGCTGGAAATGTTCGATCGCTCGCGGCTTGATCTGGTTCTGTGCCTCGGCCAGCATGGAGACCGCCCGGACGCCACGTGGGAGGTGGTAGGGCAGGACCGCATGACATGGATTGGCAGCGCGCAGAGCGCTGAATCGGCGGAGGTGCCGCTGGTTCTTCTTGAACCACCCTGCCGTTTTCGCGAGGCGGCTCTCAGGGTTCTGGGGCAGGCGCGGCGGGGTTACAGGCTGGTGATGGAAACCCCCAACCTGCCTGCCCTGCGGGCGGGTGTGCGCGGCGGCATGGGGGTGAGCTGCCGCACGCGGCGTTTTGCCATAGCCGAAGGCCTGCCGATGATTAGTGGCTCCACCCTGCCTGCCGTGCCGGGTATCGAAATCGTTCTGGTGCGCCGCAACAACCTGTCAGATGCGGCGAATGATCTGGCAAACCTGTTGGCAGCCGCAGCAGGGTCCTGATTTTCAGTCGGCTTGTGGGGCGGGCTGTTGCGCCTGTGCTGCGGGCTCGGGTATGCGTTCGAAAATGAAAATGGTCTGCCCCAGACTTTCATAACCCTGTGGTGCGGGCAGGAAGGGGGCATAACGTGCCTCCTGTGCCAGCCGGTAGGGTAGCTTGTTACCAAACAGCTCGCCAAGGAAAGCACCTTCTTGTGTGCTGTTCTGAGAATCCTCCAAAACACGCGGTGTTTTCAGCCCCCACTGGCTGCCTGTGTCTGCTGAATGGGGCAGGTAGTCCCGTGCCCAGAAATCCGGTACGATCAGGAAACGGGGTTTGCGTTCCTCTATCTGTGCGAAAGGGGCTATGGATTCCGTAACACCGGGCAGGGGGTTGCGCCGTTTCAGGGCTATGGTGTCCAGCCGGGTCAGGTGCGCGTTCTGGGGCAGGCGGGGCAGGAAGGCATTGCGGCCATAGGCCTCGACCGCATCACCGGGTTGCACATGGGCGGCCATCCAGCGTTCGGCATCGTAGCGGGGGTCGTTCAGCATGGCGGCGTCCAACCCCGCGCAACGCCACAGAGCTGTTGCGGCCAGTCCTGCCAGCCCTGCCTGTGCTGCCAGCCGTAGGGCGGGGCGTCTGAGCCGCAGAAGCCACGCACAGCCCAGCCCGATATAAGGCGCGATAAAGAGCGATTGCGGCAGCAGAAAACGGTTATCCGTGCGCAGAGCCAGCATGTTGAAGAACAGCGTAAAGGACAGGGCTGCCAGTAGCGGCACCAGCCCGGCCACACGCAGGGCGGGTTGCGCGCGCGTGCTGCGCCACATCAGCACCAGTCCGGTTACGGCCAACAGGGCTGTAACAGCGGGGTAGAAGCGCGGAAAATGCGCGATCATGTCAGCCATAAGCCGCACGCGGCCCGCTATGTCAGCCGTATAGGCCATGTAATCCTGACTGGCGGGGCCGCGCAGGAAAGCCATGCGGCGTGCAAAGCCGGAAGGATTGGTAATCGCGCCATCAACCAGCAAAAGCAGGCCCAGACTGATAGAAGCCCAGCGCAGCATGGGCAGCACAAGGGTCGGAAACCGCCGCCGGGCCGCCGGGTCAAGGGCGAGCGATAGCAGGAAAGAGGCAGGCAAGGTCAGAAGGAACACCGCATAAGCCTGATCCTTGGTGGCAATGGCGGCGGCGGCGGACAGGGCAGCCCAGCGCAGGCTGCGGATATCGCCTGCTATCAGAAAACGCATCCATGCCCACAGGCTCAGCACTGCCCAGAACAGGTATGGCCCATCCAGATTGGTCACCTGCCCGTAATAGACCAGACCGCCATCCAGTGCGCAGGCTGCTGCTGCGAGCAGTCCTGCCAGTGGCCCCGCTACAAGGCTGGTCAGCCGGTTGACCAGCAGCATTGTACCAACCGACATGAGCAGGCTGAGCGCGCGTGCCGTAAACGCAAAGCTGGTCATGTATGGCACATGGATAAACGTGCCGATAACCGCCTGCTGGCTGTAAGCCGGTGCATGGGCCAAGGCGATGCCCACCACGGGCAGGTTAAGCAGGGTTAGCCAGAGCATGTGCAGGGGCGGGTAGGTAAAAAACGAGCCCGGCACGTAAGTCAGTGCCAGCCCAACCAGAAAATTGCGCGGGGCCACGCCATCATCATCCCACCCGTCCGAGGCGGGTAGCCCCCAGCCCAGTCCGGGCAGACGCAGTACGATGGCCAGCACCACGATCCAGAACAGCGGCTTGCGCGGGGCGGCGACAAACCACTGGGCCAGCCGCCTGTTCCCGTGGGCGGGCGGTGTTGCGTGGTCTGTTGTGGCTGTGTCCGTGGGGGTGGCTGTCGGTTGTGTTTTGTTCACCAGTATGATCCAGCTTGGTCAGGGAGCGGGCAGGAGCGTGCGTGCCTTTGTTTCATCCACCTGATCCGGTGTAAAGCATTGTGCTGTCCTTGGTCCGTGCGGAAAAAGAACGGAGTCCGGTCATGATTCTCTATAACTGCCCGCCTTCGGGTAATTGTTACAAGGTCAGGCTGTTTGCCGCATTGAGCGGCCTTGAACTGAGCGTGCGCGATGTCGATCTCGCAGCGGGAGAGCAGCGCCAGCAGTGGTTTGAGGCGCTCAATCCGTGGCAGCAGGTGCCCGTGCTGCACGATGGCGAGACGGTTTTGTGGGATTCACAGGCTATTCTCATCTATCTGGCTGAGCGCCATCAGTTGTGGGAGTGGTGGCCACAGGAGCCGGGCGCGCGAGCGCGCGTGGCGGCGTGGCTGAGCGTGAGTGGCAACGAAATCCAGCATGGCCCGGCTGATGCGCGGCTGGTGCGGGTTTTTAACGCCCCGCTGGATTACCCGCATGCCGTGGCCAGCGCCGCCCGCACGCTGGAAACACTGGAAAAATGGCTGGCCGAACACCCATGGCTGGAGGGCTCGCGCCCGACACTGGCGGAATGTGCGGCCTATCCCTATGTAGCGCTTGCCCCCGAGGGCGGTATTGCGCTGGACGCCTACCCGGCTGTGCGCCGGTGGCTGGCGGCTGTGGAGGCTCTGCCCGGCTATGTGGCGGTAGACGCATGACAGGGCCACGTAGCTTGCGGGCAGGTTGATGGCGATCCGGCTTTTCTGTCTGGCGTTGCCACCTGCGGCCGAAACCGCGCGCGGGGTTATTGCCTCCGGTGTGGATCTGACAGTGCCAGATTGCTGCGCGCTGCCGCCGCGTGTTCAGGTTCTATGCACCGCGCCGATGCAGGTTTTCTGCGCGTCTGAAGAGGCTCCGGCTCTGGCGCCCCTGCTGGAAAGTGCTGTGCAGGCGGGCAGTGTGGCCACAATACGCGGCTGTTCCGCCCTGCGTGGCCGTGATTTCGGGCAGTGGACAGGCATGTCTCTGTCCACCTTGCCAGCCGATGCCGTGCAGGCCCTGACGCAGGATGCAGGCTTTATCCCGCCGGAGGGCGAAAGCTGGCGGCAGTTCACCGCCCGGCTGATGTGCTGGCTGGATACGGCGGTGCCCGATGGCACGCAGGCCTTGCTGATGGCGGCCCCCTCCGTGCTGGTGGCTTTTATGCAGGGCATTGTCGCCCCCGCAGTCACGGCCCCGCCTGATCTGGATATGGCTGCGGGCGCATGGCTTGCCCTGACCCGCAACACACGCTGGCGGGTCAGGCTGCTGTAAGAAAAGGCAGGGTACGGGGTTGCGGTGTGTTATGTTGACAAGGCGCTCGTGATTCGTGTTTGTGAACCCAGTTTCCGGTTTTGTGGCCACCCTGTCGGGGGCGGCAGGCCCGTAATGATGACCGAAGGAGACCCAGTCCATGGCTACGGCAACCCTGAAACCCGCAGTGGCAGTTGCTCCCGTACCCGTTCCGCTTAAGGCCGTGGCGCCGTGGGCGGTGTTTGGCGCGCTGCTGTTTGTTGTGGTGCTGTATTTTGTCGGGGCCGAGCAGGGGGCAACCGCACTGGTTTCCGGGCATGAAGTGCATGAATTTGTGCATGATGGCCGCCACCTGCTGGGCTTCCCCTGTCATTGATCCAGCATCCGCTGATGCTGTCTCTCTGCTGTAGCGTGGCCGTAGCATGATGATGGGTCGCCTTCTCTCACGCGGCATGCTTGCGGGTGTGTTCGCTGCTTTGCTGGCCTTTGTTTTTGCGCGTGTCTTTGGCGAACCGCAGGTCAATCTGGCCATTGCCTACGAGGCGGCGCAGGCCGCTCTGGCCAATGAGCCGCCCGAGCCCGAGCTGATAAGCCGGGGCGTGCAGGCGGGCTGGGGGCTGCTGACAGCCACCGTCTTGTATGGCGCGGCTTATGGCGGTGTGTTCGCCATTGTGTTCAGTTGTGTCTATGGGCGGTTTTCGCGGCTTTGCGCACGGCCTCTGGCGCTTTGGCTGGCTGTTATCTGCTGTGTTGTGGCGGTTGTTGTGCCCGGCCTCAAATACCCGCCCAACCCGCCTGCGGTGGGTGACCCCGAGACAATCGGTGTGCGCACGGCAGCGTATTTCATCATGCTGGGGCTGTCGTTCTGCTCGGCTATGATTGGTGTGGTGATTGCCCGCCATTTCGCACCCCGTCTGGGCCACTGGAATGCCAACGTGCTGGGCGTGCTGCTTTATGGCGTGCTGATAGCCGGGCTGTCGGCCATGTTGCCTGATGTGTCTGAAGTGCCAGCGGATTTTCCTGCACAGGTGCTGTGGCATTTCAGGGAATCCGCTCTGGGCATGCAGCTTGTGCTGTGGGCCGCGCTAGGGCTGGTGTATGGCGCGCTGGCGGAGCGGGTTCTGGAGCCAGCACGGGCCTGAGGCTCGTTTTCTGTTTTTTTTGCGCGCGACCCCGGCGGCTTTGAGTGGCTTTGCTCCGGGGTGGCGGTTTTTCCGTTTTTTGATTTTCACGTAGTCGGCAGGTTTGTTTATGGCACAGCACACGCCCATTGGTCTGGATAATGCAACAACGCCCGTGCGGGCGCTGACCCATTCGGGTAATTTTCATGTTGATGAAACCCTGGGTTACGTTGTGCTGCATTACGCGCTGGCCCCGGAGGGAGACCTGCGCGGCCGCGTGCTGGGTACGGCCGAGCCTGACCGGCTTGTATTCGAACGCAGCCGCGACAAGGCCCGGATCGGGGCTGCGGATCTCGTGTTCGATGTCGGCGGGATTTATGACCCGCCCGCAGGCCGCTACGACCACCACATGCGCGACAAGCCCCTGCGCGAGGATGGCACACCCTATAGTGCCGCGGGCCTGCTCTGGGCTGATTACGGCCGGGCGGCCATCCGTAACATCCTGTCTGCCACCATGGCGGCGGAAGGCGCACCGCTGGACGAGGCTCGGCTGAACGCCATCTGGCAGGGTGTGGACAAGGGGCTGGTGCTGCCTATCGACCTTGATGATAACGGCGTGGCCAAAATGGGCCGTCTGTCACTGGCCGAAATCGTATCCGCCTGTGGCCCCACATGGGATGCCACCGAACTGTTCGGCGCAGAGGAAGCTACCCGGCGCGAGACGGAAGGCTTTGCCAATGCCGCCGCCGCCGTTGCGGCCCATCTGGTTAATGCGGTGGAGCGCGTGCGCGCCAGCCAGAAGGCGGTTACCCGCGTGCTGGAGGCTTTTGCGCAGGCAGAAGACAAGCGCATCCTGCTGATGGAAACCGGCATGCCGACGGAAAAGGTCATTTTCGAGCATGACCTGCCGGTGGTGTATGTGGTTTCGCCCGCGCCGAGCGGGCAGTGGAACATCAAGGCCGTGCCGCCCGCGCGTGGTGAGTTCGGGCAGCGCATTTCTCTGCCGGATGCCTGGGCCGGTCTGGACGGGCAGGCACTGGCCGAGGCTTCGGGCATTGCCGATGCGGTGTTCGCGCATCCTGCACGCTTTATCTGCGGGGCGGCCAGCCGCGAGGGTGCGCTGGCCATGGCCCGCCGCGCGCTGGAAATCGATGCGGCCAACAAGCAGGCGGCCTCTCCTGTAGCCTGAACGCACGTCGTTTGCGTCTTCCGCTCCCATGGGGCGGAGGGCGCTATACACGGCAGGTCGGTCAGCCTTATCATAAGCGCATGACGGCGGACGGGCTTTTTACAGGCCCGGTCAGGAGGCTGTGTGGCGGGTAGGCAGCGCGTGAAAACGCACACGGGGCAGGGCGGCGCATGGAGCCGCCTGTGGCGTGCGCGGCGCGGCGTGGCCGCTCTCGAGACCGCCATAATCCTGCCGGTCATGATTGTTTTTCTGGTCGGGTTCATGGAAACCGGCTGGCAGTTGCTTACCGCCATGGTGTTGCAGAACGGAGCGGAGGATGCCGCCCGTTTTGTAGAAACCGGCCGCACCGCCAGCGGGGGTAAATGTGCATCGCTGCCGGACCTCGTGGCGGCGGATTCGGGCGGTATCCTGCGGGCCGCACTGGTGCGTGTCAGCGCCGAACCCCGGCACGACAGCACGGCTTTTTATACTTTCAGCTACACGCAGGCCTATTTTACGCCATGGATGAGCATGCTGGTGGGGCAGGCATCCATGCGGCATTCCGTCAGGGTTCTGATCCATGATACAGCGCCAGAAGCCTGCGCGCCCGCGTAGCGGCAATGTGGCGATTGAAGCCGCACTTGTGCTCTCCCTGTGCACCGTTCTGCTGGTGGGCATGGTGGAACTGGGGCAGGCGCTGCGGCGCTGGTACCAGCTTTCTACCCTGACGGATCATGTCGGGCAGATGGTGGCGCGCGCGCCTACGCCCTCAGCCGCATTGGTCCAGACCATTTTGCACAACGAGCACACCTTGCCGGTTCTGGCGCGCGAAGGGGCGGTGTTGCAGTTGGGCATTGCCACGGTTCTGCCGGGCAAACAGGCTGCGACCATAACCCGCTATGATGCGGGAACGGGCGGCTGCACCCCGCATGACCCGGCGGCGGCCCTGTCCGCCCTTTCAGATGTGGCGGGGGTGTTTGTTGTGGTGCAGGGATGCATGCCTGCTCAGGGGAGTCGGATTCTGGGGGGTGGCATGCTGCCAACTCTCTACAGTAGCACCGTTTTTGCGCTGAAACCCTGACGATATGCGGGTGGTATGAGCAAGTCTTAACAACCTGTAATAAAAATTTTATGTCGCTGGAAAATGCGCGGTTTTCTCCTATTTTCAGGAAGAAGCCGTGTCAATGCGTCTTGGCGGTTCAAAAAAAACCGGACTAGAAAGAACGCCATGACGACCTTATGCAGCTCAGCGGTCTGCGCCAGAAACAGGAGCATGGCCGTATGAATCAGATTGTTCTCGTCGCGCTCAAACGGCCGTACACCTTCGTGGTGCTGTCGATTTTGATCCTGGTGTTCGGCGTTCGCGCGGTCGTGCGCACACCTACCGACGTCTTCCCCAGTATCCGCATTCCTGTCGTGGCGGCGGTATGGACCTATACCGGCCTGATGCCCGAGGATATGTCGGGGCGGGTTATTTATTATTACGAACGTGCCCTGACAGCCACAGTCGGCAATATCGAACATATCGAGAGCCAGTCCTATTACGGCCGCGGGATCGTGAAGATTTTCTTCCAGCCCGGCACGGATACGGCGGTGGCGCAGGCGCAGGTTACCGCGGTTTCGCAGACCGTGATCAAGCAGATGCCAACCGGCAGCACGCCGCCGCTGATCATGGCCATGGATGCGTCTTCCGTGCCGGTGCTGACGCTTCAGGTGTCGTCAGACCATATGACGGCCTCGGAAATTTATGACATGGCCTCCAATCTGGTGCGCCCGGCACTGGTTTCGGTGGCGGGGGCGGCCATTCCCAACCCGTATGGGGGTGAGCCGGGCAATGTCATGGTGGATCTCGACCCCACCAAGCTGCTGGCGCACAAACTCTCCGCTGCGGATGTTACCGCGGCACTGGCCAAGCAGAATATCGTGCTGCCAGCAGGCGACCAGCGTATCGGCACGTTTGACTGGATGGTGCAGACCAACGCCTCGCCTACCGAGCTTCAGGCGTTTAACGACCTGCCTATCAAACAGGTGGGCAATTCGGTCATTCACCTGCGCGATGTGGCATGGGTGCACCGTGGCGGGCCGCCGCAGACCAACCTTGTGCTGGTCAAGGGCCAGCAGGGTGTTCTGATCGTCATCATGAAAGCGGGTAATGCATCCACGCTGGATGTGGTGGCAGGGGTCAAGAAACTGCTGCCCGGTATTGTCAAAACCCTGCCCGATGGCGTGAAGATCGACGTTATCAGCGATGCCTCCACCTTCGTGAAGGAATCCGTGCGCGACGTGGTGCAGGAAATGGTGACCGCTGCCGTGCTGACAGGGCTGGTGGTGCTGCTGTTCCTGGGCTCATGGCGTTCCACCGTTATTATTGCCACCTCCATTCCGCTGGCCATGCTGTGCTCCATTATCGGGCTCAACTGGGCGGGGCAGACCATCAATGTCATGACGTTGGGCGGGCTGGCGCTGGCCGTTGGTATCCTTGTGGATGACGCCACCGTCATGATCGAGAATATCGACGCGCATCTGGCGCAGCAGAAGGATCTGGAACAGGCCATTATCGATGCGGCCAACCAGATCGTGGTGCCTACATTCGTCTCCACCCTGTGCATCTGTATCGTGTGGATGCCGCTTTTCCAGTTGACCGGGGTTACTGGCTGGCTGTTCACGCCCATGGCCGAGGCCATTATTTTCGCCATGCTGGCATCGTTCATCCTGTCGCGCACGCTGGTGCCGACCATGGCCAAATACATGCTGGCCGGGCAGGAGAGCCAGCACGGGGCTGGCCATGGTGCGCCCCAAGGGCCGCAGGCGGCGGGTGTGCGTGGTTTTCTGGTGCGTTTCCAGCGTGGGTTCGAACGCGGGTTCGAGCGTTTCCGGCATGGCTACAAGGCCCTGCTGGATACGCTTATCGGCCTTGGCGGGCGCTTTGTTGGCGGGTTCCTGCTGGTGGCGGTGGCGTCTTTAGGGCTGCTGTTTTTTGTCGGGCAGGATTTCTTTCCTGAAATCAATTCCGATGTGCTGGCCATGCACATGCGCGCGCCGATCGGCACAAGGCTGGAAGAAGCGGGCAAGATATCGCAACTGGTCAATGCCGAGATCGAGCGCCTGCTGCCCGGTCAGGTTGTTTCCATTGTCGATAACTGCGGCCTGCCGTTCAGCCCGCTTAACCAGACCTATATTCCCACCCCCACGGTGGGCACGCAGGATTGCGACCTGACTATTTCGCTCAAAAATCCTGAATCTCCCGTGGCGCAGTATCGCGAAATCCTGCGCAAGGGTCTGGCGCGGGCGTTCCCCGGCACGGAAATGACCTTCCAGCCTGCCGATCTAACAGCGAAAATCCTCAATTTCGGCTCTCCCGCCCCGCTCGATGTGCAGGTGGTAGGGCGCGCGCTCAAGGATAACTTTGCCTTCGCCAACCGTGTTGCCGCCCGCCTGCGGCGTATTCCCGGTGTGGTGGATGTGAGCGTGCAGGAACCGATGACCCAGCCGACCCTGCATATCCATACCCGCCGCCGTTACGCGCTGGGTACGGGCATTACCGAGGCGGACGTTGCCAACAACATGCTGGTGGCGCTTTCGGGCAGTTCGCAGGTGGGGCAGGTATACTGGCTGGACCCCGCTACCGGGGTTTCGCATCTGATCGATATCCAGACCCCCGCACCCTATCTGCAAACGCTCAATAGCCTTGAGCTGTTGCCCGTGGACCACGAAGGCGGTAACGCCGGTGGCGCGCCTCCGGCTCTGCTGGGTGGGTTGAGCCAGATTACCGCTACCGGCACCCCGGCCGAGGTTTCGCACTACAACATCATGCCCGCGATCAATATCTACGCCTCTAACGAAGGGGTGGATCTGGGCACGGTGGCGCGTCAGGTCGCGCGTGTGGTGGATGAGGAGCGCACCAACCTGCCGCATTCGTCCTCGATGAATGTGTATGGTCAGGGCGTGACCATGAACTGGGCCTATGCGGAACTGCTGGGCGGGTTGGCCATGTCCATTCTGCTTGTCTACCTGATTGCGGTTGTCAATTTTCAGTCCTGGCTTGATCCGTTCATTATCATCACGGCACTGCCCGGCGCGCTGGGTGGTATTGCCTGGGCGTTGTTCCTGACCGGCACGGCCCTGTCCGTTCCCGCATTAACCGGGGCCATCATGTGCATGGGCACGGCTACGGCCAATTCCATTCTGGTGGTGTCCTTTGCGCGGGATGAACTGGCCCGCCACGGTAATGCCGTCAAGGCGGCGCTGGATGCCGGGTTCGAGCGTATCCGTCCGGTGCTGATGACGGCTTCGGCCATGATTGTGGGCATGCTGCCCATGTCCATGAGTAATTCACAGAACGCGCCGCTGGGCCGCGCCGTTATTGGCGGGCTTACGGTGGCAACCCTTGCCACGCTGCTGTTCGTGCCGTGTGTGTTTGCCCTGCTGCATGGCCGCAGGCGCAAAGCGGGGGAAGATAATCAGGCGGGAGAGCCAGCATGAGCGACCACAGACCGGCCCCCCCGGCACAGGACGGGCAGAACGGCCAGTTGGATGACGACCGGATGACACCGGGCAGTGGGCATGTCTCTCCGAAGGCGCGCCTGACCCTGACCCTGCTTGCCGGGGGCGCGCTGGCGCTGGCCTGTGGTGGTGTCGTGTGGCGGCATATCAATTACGACAAGGTGGCGCGCGCCACGGCCGAGGCCGCTCAGCCGCATGTGCAGGTGATTACACCCGCCCCCGGCCCGGATACCCGCAAGCTCGACCTGCCTGCCAATATTGCCGCGTGGTATCAGGCGCCGATTTATGCGCAGGTCTCGGGCTACGTGAAGATGTGGTACAAGGATATCGGCGCGCATGTGCATGCGGGCGATCTTCTGGCCGAAATCGACACTCCGGGGCTGGACGCCCAGTACGCGGCGGCCACGGCCAATCTGGACGTGGCACTGGCGCGTTACAAGCTGGCCCAGATTACGGCGCGGCGCTGGAAAGCGCTTGAGGGTACACAGGCTGTTTCCCAGCAGGAAGTGGATGTGCAGATCGCCAATGCCGAGGCCGAACAGGCGCAGGTTGAGGCCGCCCGGCACGAAATGGAGCGGTTCAAGGCGCTGGAAGGCTTCAAGCGCATTGTGGCCCCGTTCGATGGGATCGTGACGGCCCGTATGGCCGATGTGGGGGATTACGTGAATGCGGGCCGGGGCGATGTCGGCTCCAGCGGCAATGCTACGGAACTGTTCTCCGTGGCGGATGTGCACGCCATGCGCGTGTTCGTGGCCGTGCCGCAGGATTATGCGGATGTGATTTCTCCGCGCCTGACCGCTACCCTGACTCTGCCGCAGTTTCCCCGCCGGGTTTTCGAAGCACGGTATCTGGCCACCGCCACGGCTTTCAGCCCCGGCACGCGTACGGTCAATACCGAGCTGATGGTGGACAACCCCAATGGCGAGCTGTGGCCCAACTCTTACGCGACCGCGCATTTTGAGGCACCGGGCACCCCCGGTGTGCTGATCCTGCCTGAAGGGGCGGTGATTTTCCGCGCACAGGGTACGCAGGTGGCTTTGGTGGATTCAACCGACCATGTGCATCTGGTGCCGGTGCAGGTTGGTACGATTTATGGCACCACACTTGAAATCCTGTCCGGGCTGAAACCTGATGACAGGGTGATCAACAATCCGTCCGCCGGATTGCTGAATGGTGACAAGGTAGCGATCGTGCCGGGTACGCGCGGTTATAATGCACCGGTTTATCCGCCAGCGGCCCCTGTGGCACCACTGGCGCCACAGGCCGCCACGCCCGCATCCTCCACCGCCACGCAGGGGGATGCCGCGGCACCGGCTGGTGGTGCAGCACTGGAGGCTAGCCACCATCATGGTCATCTGTCCGGCCCGCCGGGACATGGTTCGCATGACGGCTCGAGCGACAATGTACGCGCTATGCCGGAGGAACGCTCCGTGCCAGAAGCGGGCGGGCAGCGGTAATGGGGCGTTTGCGGCCCATGCGGGGGCCCATGCGGAGTGCGCGTGCCCTTGGAGGGGCCGCCCTGCTGGCCCTGACACTCAACGGGTGCGATATGGCGCCCGCCTACCGGCCAGCACAGCTTGTTTACCCCCCCGACTGGGAGGGGCAGGGCGTAATCGGTTATGGCCATCCGGATGAGATTGCTTCCCGCCCGGACTGGTGGACCGCCTTTGGCGACCCCGAACTCAACCGGCTGGAACAGCAGGCACTGGCCGCCAACCCGGACCTGCAGGCGACGGCGGAATCCTTTACACAGGCGCGGGATGTCGCAGCACAGGTAGCGGCCCATCTTTACCCCCAGATCGAGGGTATGGCCGGGGGTGAGCGCTACAAGTCCTCGCATCACCGGTTGTGGCGTGGCGCGGGGGCTACCGGGCCTGCCTATATGTCGTCCGAGCAGTATCAGGCATCGGCCACATGGGAGCCGGATTTCTGGTCCGCTATCCGTAACCGTAAACGCATGTCCGAGCAGTCAGCCCAGCAGCAGGCGGCAGATTATGCCGTGGCCCGTCTGGCGCTGGAGGCCGAGGTTGCGCGCGATTACATAGCCCTGCGCGGCTTTGATGCGCAGGATGCGGTCTATCGTGATTCCATCCGGTATTACAGTCTGGCCGTGCATATTACCCGGCTGCGTCTGGCCGGGGCTATTTCCGCCGGGCTGGATGTCTCGCGTGCTGAAACCCAGCTTGCCTCCACGCAGGCGCGTGAGACCGATATCCATGCCAGCCGTGATGTGATGGAGCATGCGCTGGCCATTCTGGTCAATCAGGCCCCTGCGGCGTTTCATATTGCCCCGCGTGAGCGGATCGACCTGACAGATGTGCAGCCTTCGACCGGGCTGCCCTCCACCCTGCTGGAGCGTAGGCCCGATATTGCCTCGGCCGAACGGGCCATGGCGCAGGCCAACCGGGCTATCGGGGTTTCACGCGCGGCGTTCTATCCGCATGTGACGTTCAACGCCATGACGGGTTTCATGGATAACGGGTTCGATCTCGCCTCGCTCTCCAACTCCATGTACCAGTTTGGCGCACAGGCCGTGCTGCCGCTGTTTCAGGGCGGGGTGCGCCGGGCGGAACTGCAACGGGCGTGGTCGCAGTACCGTCAGGCGGAAGACCGTTATCGTGGCACGGTGCTCGATGCGTTTGCGGAGGTGGAGGACGGGCTAACCAACGTTAACCGCCTGCGCACCGAAACGGATCAGGCTCGGCAGGCAGTGGAAGCTGCCCTGCGCACGCAGGGCATGACCATGGCGCTCTATACCGGCGGGCTGACCAATTATCTGGATGTGGTGGTGGCGCAGCAGGCCGCACTGAGCGCGCGGATTACCCTTGTGCAGGTGGATACACGCCAGCATCAGGCCTCGGTAGCCCTCATTGCGGCGCTGGGTGGCGGGTGGTCGCGCAAGGACCTGCCTGCGGAAAAAGCTATCCGTCCGTTTGGTCCGTTGCAGTACGGAAACCTGCGGGCACCCAAGCCTGTTGGCGGTGTGGATGGCAGCCCCCATGCGGGTGATACCAATCTGAGCACCATGCCCACGCACTGAAATCAGCCGCCCGGTGATCTTTCAGGCCGGGCGGAGGCAAGGGGCACATAGGCTCTGGCCACAAGGTGCAGCGTATCGCGGTGGAGCAGAACGCCGAAAACCAGCGGAACGCTCGCAGCCGTGGTGATGACTATTTGCTGATGAGCCGCATCATACACGCAGCCCGGTGGTGCAGGTGTTGCGTGGAAAAGGGTTCTGGCGTTGAAATTGGCGGCGAATATCTGCCCGCTACTGGCGCAGGCGGCATCGGGTGGGGTGTTTGCGCCCAGTGCTGGCAACTGGGCGGCAACAAGACTACCCACGGCGTCAGCCCCGGTTTGGAGCCGTTGTTTGACGATATAGCCGCGCGAGAGATCCATCCCCATCGCAACCAGCAGCAGGAAAACCGGCAGGACAATGGCGGTGATGATCGCCACCACGCCACGGTTGTCCATGCGTTTTACCGCGCTGGTTTTCACGGAGTGTCGGGGTGGTAGATATCGGGCCGTTCGGGGCTTTCGGTATAGGCCAGAACCAGGGCGCTGGGGCTCATGCGTTCGACCTGCGAGCCTTCGGGGCGGCCCACCTGCCCGGTAATGAACAGGGCCACCGTATGCCCCTGCGGGTCCATGCCACGAAAGAGAATGACCGAACCATCCGCCATGATGGCGTTGGTGGCCGTACGGCCGGGCGGAAAGCTCAGCCGTTCAAAATAGGCCTGTAGCAGCGAGCCTGTTTCCAGCAGGGTCGAGGGCGTATTGGCGGGGTCGTCTGAGGTTTCCCACGTAATATGCACAGCACTCAGCAGGTGGCTGCGGTAGCCGAAGACGTAATGCACCGCAGCCCGGCCATCATATTTGCCGCTGGCCAGATGCTGTACCACGATTGTCAGGACCGGTGTGCGCTGCTCGGCATTTTGCGAGGCATGGATGGCGCTGTCCTCAAGCCCGAAATCGCTGTTGATTGCCTGCCGCACACCGTTTTCATCCATACCGAAACGGGCGGAGCGAAAACCGTTCAGCCGGGCGGTGGCGCCGGGCTGGGGAGAGACAACAGCAGGGTTAGAGGGCGTGCCCACCGTGGAAGGCAGGTCCTGCGCTCTGGCATGGCCTGACAGCAGGGCACAGGGCAGGGTGGTGGCAAGCAGCAGGGCCATGCCAGTCAAGGCCTGTGCCCGGTGCAACCAGCCATGGTGGGAGAGCGTATCGGGTGAGAAACCCCGGCGTGAAGTCATGTTGCGTCCATCCCGCTTTGTCTGTCCGTGTTCTGCCGCCATTGCCGGGTATCCGACAGGGGGTGTGGGGGGTCAAGGCCTGTTTCCTTCCTGTCGGGTTTTTCATCGGTTTTTCGGGGCAACGGTGTTGATGTGCGTCAACGACAGCGGTGGTTATGCGCGGCACAAGGACAAAGCCGGTGTTGTGTGGGCAGGGCACAAGCCCAGCCCGTTTTTTGCAGGCATGACGTAAAAACAGGCAAAAGACAGGAGAGAGCGGTTATGGGACGTGTCGCAGGCAAGGTTGCGCTGGTCACAGGCGCGGCCAATGGTATTGGCAGGGCCACTGCCCTGTTGCTGGCGCGTGAAGGTGCCAGAGTCTTTGTAACCGATCTGAAAGAGCAGGACGGCGCGCAGGTTGTGCACGAGATCGTGCAGGCTGGGGGGCAGGCATCGTTTCTGCGGCTGGATACAGCCGATGAAGGAAACTGGCAGACCGTTCTGGCGACCGTGCGCGCGCAGGCCGGACGGCTCGATATCGCGGTCAACAATGCGGGTATTGCCTATAGTGGCACCGTGGAAAGCACCGACCTCGAACACTGGCGGCGGGTGCAGTCCATCAATCTCGACGGCGTGTTTCTGGGCACGAAATACGCGATCGAGCTGATGAAGGAGCACAAGGCGGGGTCCATCATCAACCTCTCCTCCATTGAAGGGTTGATAGGCGACCCCACGCTGGCGGCTTATAACGCCAGCAAGGGCGGGGTGAGGCTGTTTACCAAATCGGCTGCTCTGCACTGTGCGAAGTCGGGCTACGGCATTCGCATCAATTCCGTGCATCCGGGTTATATCTGGACACCCATGGTGCAGGGCCTGACGGCAGAGGATGCGGCAGCCCGGCAGAAACTGGTGGACCTGCACCCCATCGGCCATCTGGGAGAACCCGACGATATTGCCTATGGCATTCTGTATCTGGCTTCCGACGAATCCAAGTTCATGACAGGCAGTGAACTGGTGATAGACGGCGGCTATACCGCACAGTGATTTTGGGTTGAAAGTGGCCGTATACAGGCTGGTTATTCACCGTAGAATATATCTCACCTGTGGCCCGTGCGTGACGGGTGTTGCGTCGGGACACAGGCAGTGCAGGGTACGAACGAAAATATTAACGGAATCTTACATTTTTCTTTTGTTTATAGGGAAATGGAAACTTTCTTTTAACGATTTAAACTAGAATATCAGAAGAAGTAAAGGAACCGTTCTGACGGTTTTTTCAGGCCATACATTTTTTCAAGGCTTTGTGTTGCTGAGTCTATAGACCTGAACCGAGCGGAGCTCTGCCTTTGGGACGGAACCAGAACCGGACAAGCGCAGGCCACCCGACAGCAGCGCAGGCGAATGTTTTTACGACTGTGTTTCCTGCCTGTGCGTCAGGGAACACCATGGGAGGATAAGGTCCGCGCAAGCGGGACGCCGCCGGCACCAGCCGGGTGGCTTATATGTTTTTGAATTTCCTCAGCAGCGGTGTCTCGCCGCAAGGTTGCGACAATGCCTGCACCTCAGCCCGTACAGTACAGCGCTCCCGATACCACATCCTTTTTCGCGGATATGCTGGCTCAAGCAACGGACGGCGTCATCATTATCGATGACCTAAATAATATTGTTTTTTTCAACACCGCGGCCGAACGGCTGTGGGGGTGTCTGGCCAGAGATGTTCTGGGGCGGAATGTTAAATGTCTGGTGCCCATGGAACATCGTGGGCGGCATGATGGCTACGTAAACCGCAACCGTGAAACAGGGCAGCGCCGTATTGTCGGCACCTCGCGCGAGGTCACTTTCGTGCGCAGCAATGGCGATTACGTTGCGGCTGAAATGTCCATTTCCAGTGCGCTGGTCGGCGCGGATCAGCGGCGTTATTACATGGCCGTTGTCAAAGGGGTGACGGAAGAGAGCCACCGGCGCAAACTGCTGGACCTGCAAGGCCAGATCTTTACCGTGCTGGCGGCGGACAGCACCGCGCAGGATGTGGCCGACATGCTCTGCGCCGAGGCTGAGCGCCTTGTGCCCAACAGTATTGCGGCCCTGTTGCAGGTCACGCCCGAACGCTGGCTGGAAGTGCTCTCGGGCGAAGGCCTGCCTCGCCGCTGGATGACCATGCTGGCCCATGTCTCCCTGAGTGATGACGACGTGCAGACCCTGTGCGAACAGCCCAGACTGGCGCGTTCCATTGTCTGGCGCGACATGCCCGGAGCTGACGGGCAGGAAGCCGAACTGTTCGACTGCTGGGCCAGTGCGGTGCGTAATGGCGCGGGCGAGCTGATCGGTATTTTTGTGTTGTATTCGCGCAACCGTGAAAAAATGACCGACTGGCCGCAAAAAATCGTGACAGGCTGCGTGCCATCCTGCGCGGCTATTATCGAACAGGGTAAAACTCGCCAGCGCCTCAACCATCTCGACCGCTACGATGCCCTGACAGGCCTGCTCAACCGGTCGTCAATCGCTACGGTTTTGCGGGAAATGACAGGCGTGGCCTCGCCGCTGCCTTTCGCCCTGCTCATGCTCGATCTGGACCTGTTTCAGGATGTGAACAACGTTCTGGGCTATGATTAGGGTGACGTGCTGCTCCAGACCGTGGCACGCAGGCTTGCCGCGCATTGCCGGAGCAATTTCGTTATCGGGCGTTTGGGGGGTGATGACTTTGTGGTGGTCATTCCCGGAGGAGACCGCGAGGGGGCGGGCGCTTTCGCGGATAGTCTGGCCGATGTCATGCGTGCGCCAGTGGAAGTGGGCTCTCGTGAACTCGTGCTGTCTTTCAGTATCGGTATCAGCCTGTATCCTGATGACGGGACGGACGTGGAACATATGCTGGGCCGGGCCGAAACCGCCATGCGTGATGCCAAGACCGCCGCACGCGGTAGCTACCGGTTCTTTGGCGGGTTCGAGCACAAGGGCGTGGAGCAGCGGCTGATTATCGGCACCGCCCTGCGCGATGCTGCCCGGCAGGGGCAGATGCGCCTGTTCTACCAGCCGCAGATCAACGCCGCCCAGCGCACCCTTTACGGTGTGGAAGCCCTTGCCCGCTGGACACACCCGGTGCTGGGTTCTGTGCCGCCATCGCGCTTTATCCCCATTGCCGAGGAAACGGGGCAGATCGAGGAACTGGGCCGCTGGTCGCTGACGGAAGTCTGCCGCCAGCTTGTGGAATGGGATACAATGGGCCTGCACGTCCCTGTGGTGGCGGTTAATATTTCCGCCACGCATTTCTGTTCCGCTGCACTGCCGCGCCAGATTGTCAGCCTGCTTGATGAGTATGGTCTGTCCCCGCAGCGTCTGACGATTGAAATCACCGAAGGGGTGATGATGCGCCAGAACGCGGAAACCATGGCGACCATTGCTGCTATCCGTGCAATCGGGGTTGGCCTGTCGCTTGATGATTTCGGCACGGGTTTTTCATCCCTGTCGCGTCTGGCGGATCTGCCTTTGACCGAAATCAAGATCGACCGCAGCTTTGTTGCGAATTTTGAAGAGGATGTCGGCGCTTTTGTCGTGACCGAGGCCGCTATCAATATTGGCAAACGGCTTGGTATTACGGTTGTGACCGAAGGGGTGGAAACCGAGATCCAGAATGAAAAACTGCTGGATATGGGGTGTGATGTGGTGCAGGGCTACCTGTTTGGCAGGCCCGTGCCACCCGCGGATTTTCAGGACTGGCATGGCATGTTTTTTGGCTAGGTGTGAGTTTGCCAACAGGCCGTCATGCGGAGATTTTTCTTGACAGATCTGGCGGATTTTAGAAAGTTTCTTGTATTAAATTTCTATTTCGTAACGATTTGATGCCCTGCCTTTCCTGCATTGTTCCTGATTTATCACGGTATGAACGGCAGGCTGCCATCATGATCTCCTGACAGGAAGATAGCCAGAATGCAGGATGATATCCTCCAGCTTGCTTATGAAGTTTCTCACGTTACACGTGACAAGATACATCTGATCGCCTCTGTCATGAGTGAGGCCCGTTTTCTGGCGATCAATACCAGGATAGAAGCAGCCAGAGCCGGGCAGGCAGGTGTGGCGTTCGGCCTGCTGGCCGATGAAATGGGCCGTATTTCAACCCGTATTATTGAAATTTCCAACGAACTGCGCACGGCAACCGATGCCAGCACCAAGAAACTGCGTGATGCGGGGAGCGATCTTCTGCTCAACTCGCGTGGTGAGCGCATGACCGATCTGGCGCTGAACGCCGTTGATCTGATTGATCGCAATTTATACGAACGTTCGTGCGATGTGCGGTGGTGGGCAACCGATAGTGCCGTGGTACAGGCGCTGGAAGAGGCCTCGGCCGATGCTTACCGCCATGCAAGCGAGCGGCTGGCGACCATTCTGAAATCCTACACCGTTTATGTGGATCTGTTCATTACCGATGCCAACGGCAAGGTGGTGGTGTGTGGTCGCCCCGAGCGCCATCCCCGCCTTATGGGGCGTGACATGTCGGGCGAGGACTGGTTTGTAAATGCCATGCGTACCCGCAATGGCGATGAATACGCTGTGGCGGATGTGCGCCGTTTTCCCGCGCTGGATGAAACGCCTGTGGCTATTTATAGCGCTGCTATCCGCGCTGGCGGGCAGGAGAACGGTCAGGCGCTTGGGGTGCTGGGCATTGCCTTTGACTGGGCTCCGCAGGCTGAAGGCATTGTTAAAGGTGTGCGGCTGGCGGAAAACGAAAAGGCCAGCACCCGCGTCATGCTGGTGGATGCCAACCGGCGCGTTCTGGCCTCATCGAACGATGAGGGCATTCTGTCCGAGACATTCAATTTCCGGCCAGAAGGGCCGCGCGGTTTTTACTGTCAGGGCGACAAGCTGATCGCCTATGCGCTGACACCCGGCTACGAAACCTATAAAGGGCTTGGCTGGTATGGCGTGATTGAAACCACGATTTAAACCCGCTTATTTTCCCTTCGTGCGTGGCCACTGACTTCTCTAGTAGGGGGCAGTGGCCTACCTGCGCCGTTGGACCGGGCAGGGGTTGCCATTAGGGGCAAGGGCTGGCCAACTGGGTTTATGTTTCAAAACAGCTCAGGTGGACAAGATCATGAATGAAATTCCGGCCCATGCTACCCTTTCGCGCGGCGCAGGTGCCGCAACGCGGCCGATTGCACTGGTAACGGGGGCTACGGCGGGGTTTGGCGCTGCTATTGCCCGCAGGCTGGTGCACGACGGCTATAATGTCATTGCAACAGGCCGCAGGCTGGCGCGCCTGAACGATCTGGCGGCGGAACTGGGCGATGCCCTGCTGCCGGTCGAGCTTGATGTAACGGACAAGGCGGCTGTGCGCGCCCTGCCAGAAAGCCTGCCCGAAGGCTGGCGCGCAGTCGATGTGCTGGTCAACAATGCTGGGCTGGCGCTGGGCCTTGAAAAGGCCTGGCAGACCAACCCCGATGACTGGGAAACCATGATTGCCACCAACATCAGTGGCATGGTGGAAATGACCCGCGCCCTGTTGCCCGGCATGGTGGAGCGTAACCGTGGCCATGTTATCATGCTTGGCAGCACGGCTGGGCGCTACCCGTATCCGGGGGCGAATGTCTACGGGGGCACAAAGGCGTTTGTGGAGCAGTTCACGCAGAATCTGCGTAGCGACCTGCTGGGCCATGCCGTGCGCGTGACAAATGTGGCTCCGGGCCTGTGTGGTGGTAGCGAGTTCAGTCTGGTGCGCCTGCGTGACGCCGGGCAGGCCGCAGCGGTGTATGACGGCACGCAGCCTCTGACCCCGAACGATATTGCCGAAACCGTTTCGTGGATTGTTGGCCTACCTGCGCATGTGAATGTGAATTATATTGAAATGATGCCCGTCTGTCAGGCTTCGGCTGGGCTGGCGGTTGATCGTAAAATGGGCTGATTTTTTCAGTTCGGCTTTACCGGGAAACCCGGCAGCAGAGGAATCCGTCCGCCTGATTAAGCGGGCGGATTTTTTTTTGGGAGAAACAACAGTCTGGAATGCGTTATTTTTAACGCATTGATATAAAATGATATAATTCACTATGGGGAGGGGTTCTCTCATAGTTTTTTATTATTAACACGAAGAAATTAGTGTTTATATTGACATCATATTATCTATCGTGCTTTATATCGCCCTGTAAAAACAATCGTTAAAATTTTTATTGCCCGACATATCTGCACACGCCGTGCAGCCCATGCCGTGCGGCAAATGTTTCAGAACGGGAGTGCAGGGAAATGACACAGCGGTTACGAGACAGTGCTACCATGATTCTTGTGGCTGGGACGGTACTGGTTGCACTCACCCATAACGTGGCCTCCGCCCTGACCCTGTCTGACCTTTCAGAGGCAACTGCCTGCCTGTTCCGGTATTGATTCCATACGCTAATTCTTGCTTCTGCCGGCGCATTTTCCCCCTTGGGGATAACTATGTGGAAAATATTGCTCTCTTATCGTGAGCAGTAGCGA
Source organism: Acetobacter papayae (assembly GCF_047721125.1). Classification (NCBI taxonomy): domain Bacteria; kingdom Pseudomonadati; phylum Pseudomonadota; class Alphaproteobacteria; order Acetobacterales; family Acetobacteraceae; genus Acetobacter; species Acetobacter papayae. Next base: position 26,341 of record NZ_JBDNWF010000036.1, read on the forward strand.
ATCCTGAAAAAATGCCGGTTTAGCGCTTTTTTTCGCTGTTTATTTTTTTTCAACACATGATTTTTCCTGTGGATAAATAACGGGATCAATTCGCTTCAGGGTCACTCAAACTGACAGCAAGCCCGTATTGACCACAGCATGTTGATGGTACCGTGCTGGTCATAACAAAATCTGGGGTCCGAGCCAGAGCAAGCCATACCGGGTTTTTGAGTGGTAGGTTTGAACGGTGTAACAGATTAAATATTGGTTTCAGCAATAATAAAAATTATAATATATATTTCCATTAAAGATAGTAATATTAGTCATTGATATAATT
>NZ_JBDNWF010000037.1:0-26585 GCF_047721125.1 Acetobacter papayae
CCCCCTCACCCATACCGGCCCCCTCCGGTGCTGACGCCGCCACCACGGTGCGGATGGAAGCCGCAGGACTCGCCGCTCTGGCGCATGCTCTGGAAGACCCCACCGGGCTGGGTGGCGCTTTTGCTGCGGCCATGGCCATCCTGCTGGCCCTGCCCGGCCGCGTGGTGGTAACTGGCATTGGCAAATCAGGCCATATCGCGCGCAAGGTACAGGCCACGCTGGCCTCCACCGGCACGCCATCGCTGTTCGTGCACCCTGCCGAGGCCTCGCATGGTGATCTGGGCATGATCCAGCCCGGCGATGCCATACTGGCTTTTTCCAATTCCGGCGAAACAACCGAGCTGGCCGATATCGCGGCCCATGCCCGCGCCAGCGCCCTGCCCCTGCTGGCCGTGACCAGCCGCGCGGGCTCCACGCTTGCCGCCGCCGCCACGGTGGCGCTGATTCTGCCCGCCATGCCAGAAGCCTGCCCCATGGGGCTGGCCCCCACCACCAGCACGCTGTGCCAGCTCGCCTTTGGCGATGCACTGGCCGTGGCCCTGCTACGCCAGCGCGGCTTTACGGCGGCGGATTTCAGCACTTTTCACCCCGGCGGGCGGCTGGGCGCGCGGCTGCGCACGGTGCGTGAACTCATGCGCACCGGTTCTGCCATGCCGCTGGCCACACCACAGACGCGCATGCGCGACGTGATCATGGAAATGACACATAAGGCGCTAGGATGTGTCGGCATTGTGGAGCAGAATGGTACCTTGGCCGGACTGATAACGGATGGGGATCTGCGCCGCGCTCTGGATCACGACCTGACGGCCACCCTAGCCAAGGATGTCATGAACACCATGCCGCTGACGATAGAGCCCGATATCCTTGCATCGGAAGCGCTACGGGTCATGAACGCACGCCAGAGGCCCATTACCTCGCTGTTCGTTCTGGGGCCTGATCGCCACCCGCTGGGCGTCATTCATGTGCATGACCTGATCAAAGCCGGGGTTGAATGAGCGACCTCCCCCCCGACACCCCCGATCTCTCCGTGACCCACACCTCCGAACCAACGGATGACACGGCCGCCAGCACGCGCGCCCAACGGGCTGATTTTGCGCGCCCGCGCTCGCTCATGACACGGCAGCGCGAGCAGCTTTCAACCAGCAATACGCGCCGCGCAGCCCCCGACAGCGCCAATCTGGCCCGCCGCCGTACCCTGCTGCGCCGCGCCAAATGGGCGCTACCCGCCGCCGCCCTGCTGCTACTGGGTAGCATCATCGCATGGCCCGAGGTCGAGCACCTGCTCAGCGCCAACAAAACGGTGCTGCGTGAACTGGCCAATATCCGCATTGAAAGTGGCAACCTCGTGGGGGCCACCTATCGCGGGGTGGACGAGCAGCAGCGCCCCTTCATGATCACGGCGGACAGCGCACACCAGATCAATGACAACCGTATGGACCTGACCAGCCCGGTGGCGGATATCCTGCCCCAGTCAGGTGGGTGGATGCTCGCACGCTCGGCCAAGGGCGTTTACATGCAGCACGCGCACCTGCTGGACCTGACTGGCGATGTCACGCTTTACCGCAGTGACGGGCTGATGATGCGCACCCCCATGGTCGATATCGATGTCAAACGCGGCATTGCCGCCTCCGACGCATGGGTGCATATCGAAGGCCCGTTCGGCCAGCTTGACGCGCAGGGATTCCTGCTATCCCAGCATGATGGCATCGCGCAGTTTCGCGGCCCCGGGCGGCTTATCATCAATGATGACCGCCACAGCACCCCGGACCAGAGCAAAAAGGCGTCCTGACATGCTTACTGTCCCCCCTTTCCTGTCCGGGTTCCTGCGCCAGCGCCCTGCCCGCACCGGCGTTCTGCTGTCCGGCCTTGCGCTGGCGGCTCTCACGCTCCATCGCCCCGCCCATGCGCAGGCCATCGACATGTCGCATGGTGGGCAGATTACCGTTACCGCGGCTGGCGGGTTTGACTGGGACCAGAACCAGAAAAAGGTCACGGCCTATGATCAGGCCAAGGCCGTGCGGGGCGATGTCACCGTCACGGCGGACAAGCTGATCGCCTTTTACCGCAAGAAAGCGCCAGCCGATGGCACTCCGGCGGCAACACCCGCCGCGCCTCCGGCCAATGGCGGCACGCCGCCCGCTTCCACCCAGCCGGATGCTGCACAGGCTGACGTGGACAAAAAAACCGCGCCCAAAGCTGAGGACGGGCAGGATTCGGGTGCCAACGAAATCTACCGGCTTGAAGCCATCGGTCATGTGCATATCTACACCCAGACCGATCAGGCTTGGGGCGACCACGCGGTTTATGACATCGATCAGGCCACCATGGTCATGACCGGCAAGAACATGAAGCTGACCACCCCGCAGGATGTGCTGACCGCGCGGGATTCGATGGAATATTATGCCCAGCAGCATATTTCCATCGGCCGTGGCAACGCCACCGTCACCACCAATGACCAGCGCCAGATCCGCGCTGATGTGCTGGTTGGCTACAGCGCCCCCAATACCCCGGCGGATGACAAGACAGCCAAGACGGATAAACCCGCCGCTGATGGTACGTCGCCCATGGAAAATGGTTCGGGCAAGCTGGAAAAAGTGAACGCGTTCGGCCATGTCTGGGTGCGTACCCAAACAGAAACCGTTACGGGGGATCGTGGTGTTTACGTGCCTGATACCGGCATTGCCCGTATCGTGGGCAATGTACACATCACCCGCGGGGCGAACCAGATTCAGGGTGCTGCCGCCATCATCAACATGCACACGGGTCTGGCAACCATGTCGGAACTGCCGGGCGGACGGGTGAGCGGCGTGGTTGTTCCCGCCAACGCCGATACATCGGACAGGAAATAGGCATGACCCTGGAAACAGAGCAGATGCACTCCCCCTCTGAGGGTTCTGACATGGCCGCCACCGGCATGACCGGCATAAACACACCGGGTAATGGCCTGTTCGCGCACGGGATCGGCAAAAGCTATAAAAAGCGTGAAGTGGTCAAGAATGTCTCGATTGAGGTGCATCGGGGCGAGGCCGTGGGCCTGCTCGGTCCCAATGGTGCGGGCAAGACCACCAGCTTTTACATGATCGTGGGGCTGATCCAGCCCGATACAGGCTCCATTACCCTTGATGGCGCAGACATAACCCACCTGCCCATGTACCGCCGCGCCCGGCTGGGAATTGGTTATCTGCCACAGGAAGCCAGTATTTTCCGTGGCCTGAATGTTGAACAGAACATCATGGCGGCACTGGAAGTTGTGGAATCCGACCCAGACCAGCGCCAGATGATGCTCGACAGCCTTCTGGGCGAATTCGGCATTTCCCACCTGCGGCGCTCACCTTCGCTGGCCCTGTCCGGCGGTGAGCGGCGGCGTCTTGAAATCGCACGCGCACTGGCCAGCCAGCCCCATTACATCCTGCTGGACGAACCTCTGGCCGGGATCGACCCTATTGCCGTGGGTGAAATCCGTGATCTGGTCTCGCACCTCAAAGACCGTGGTATTGGCGTGCTGATTACCGACCACAACGTGCGCGAAACGCTCGAGGTTATCGACCGCGCCTATATCATGCATAGCGGGCAGGTGCTGATGCAGGGCGTGCCGGAAGAAATTGTGGCGCATGAAGACGTGCGCCGCGTCTATCTGGGCGAGAGCTTCTCGCTCTAGCCCGCCAGAACAAGGTTGGAGGGGCCGCGTTCGAGCACTTCCACCTTGTCTCCCGCCGTAATCACGCCGGTTTTTTCCACAATGGCATTCTGCGCGAACATGATGCCCTCGCTGGCACGGCGGAACTGTGCCAGCGTGCCCAAAGGCTCACCCGGTGTGGGAATTTGGCCGGTATGCTGGTCCACCGTTGTCACCACACACCGCGCGCAGGCGGCCACGATACGGATTAGCGCCGTGCCGATGGACAGAAGGCGCCAGCCGTCCTCCTCCCACGGTAAGGCACCATCGACCACGATATTCGCGCGAAAACGGTTCATGGGGATAGCGGGCTTGGGGGCAAGGCGTGCGTTCAGGTCCGCCAGAGATGCCATACTGGCAACCAGCAGAGGATAACCATCCGCAAAGGACACCGGAACATCCTCGCCCGACAGGGAGCGTATCCGCGCAAGCTCCGGCACATGCATCCAGACCAGACGGCAGGGCCGCGCCAGCGCCTCGGACAGCCAATGGGCCGCTGCGTCACCCGCGTCACGCGCGCGCACCGTATCGTTCCACACGGTAACGGCAAGCTGCGGGGCCTCTACATCGGGAAAACGAACCGGACAGGGCCTGCTGCCCGCACGTGTCAGGGTCAAGCCTTCGGATGTGGGGATAGGCGTGATCAGCGCCATGGCGCGACAGGCTCTTTGCGTCAGAAACTGGCCGCCGGGCTCCACCACCATCCAGCGCCGGTCGCCCTCCAGCCCCCATGGCCGAACCAGTGCCGCAGGCGGGGTCAGACCATGCAGCCCCTTGACGGGATAGAGATGCACACTGGCAAGAGACAGTTCACCCATGGTGCCCCCGTTCAACAACCGGCGGCGCAAACACGGCTGGTGGCGGGGCCTCCAGCATAATGGGGGGCGCTACCGGCGCGGGCTCCGCGCGCTCTGGTGCCAGTAGTTTAACGGGAATATGCAGCATGCCCGCAGGCGGTTTAGCCCGTGTATCATGCGGGTGTGTTGCGTGCATCATGTGCCACATCAACCCACCATAGGCCAGCGCCAGAAAAGCCAGACAGCCGAGCCTGATCCGCCACTGCCAGGGACTGCGCGGCATACGGGGCATGGTGTCCGCCAGGGAAGAACGCAGGAGCATGGTGGCTCTCCTTCAGAATCCGGCCCATCTGGCTGGCTCTGTATTTCATGGTTACGCATTCGTGCCCGAGCGATGCAACCCTGCCCTGCTCTGCCGCATTAAAACTTTAACAAAGACATGGACACGCCCCCAGAAGGCGTGCCCAAATAGCAAACGAAGCGTTGCGGTGTCCACCCGCGACGCAGAAGGGCAAACCGCCCGGGCCTGAATCCGCGTGCGGATTGACGCCGCCTTTTCAGGCTCGCTCGGCTCTGCCTGTCAGCAGCAAGGAGCGATGTCCTATGCATATACAGGTTTCCGGTAAACAGGTTGACCTTTCCAGCGCCCTGAAACATCGGGTCAACGCGCATCTCGGCACCCTGGCTGAACGATACTTTGACAAAGGGCTTGAAGCGCAGGTGACATTCAGCCGGGCGCGCTCGTTCTTTACGTGCGATATCAATGTCCGCGCCGGACGCGGGCTTATCCTGCGTGGAGAAGGCGAGGCCTCTGATGCCAATGCCGCTTTTGATGACGCCGCCGAGCATATCGCCAAGCGTCTGCGCCGTTACCACCGCCGGGTCACGACCCACAGCCGTACCGCCCCACGGCAGGAACTGCCCCAAAAAGCGCGCTCCTATATTCTACGCCCGGTCGATGAAAGCGAGCAGGCCACTCCGGCGGAAGAAAGCCAGTCCCGGCCGGATGAAACCTACGCCACCATTATTGCCGAACAGCCTACCGACATCCCCCTGCTCGCGGTGGGAGAGGCCGTTATGCGGCTTGACCTCGCGGGGAGCGATTTCATGCTGTTCCGCAATGCGGGCAACCGACAGATCAGCCTCGTTTACCGGCGTGACGATGGCAATATCGGCTGGGTGGATACCGCACCCGTCTGAACCGCACCGGGTTTAACACCCCGGCTGCACCATAAAAAAAGGGGCCGTTTCCGGCCCCTTTTCCCGTTTATTGGCCCCAAGAGCCCTTACTGGAGCGATGCGGGCACCATGTCATTTTGCATGATCGCCCCCCATGCTGTTTCCATGTCTTCCACCACGGCCAGAAGGGAGCCATCGGCCGCGTAAATGGCGCAGCCTTCCTCGCCATCTTCTGTGGTTGCAGGGCGCATATAGGCAACCTGCTGCAACCCCAGAGAACGGAACTGGACATCCGAAAGCTGGCGCACATCAAGCAGCGGTTCGGCCTTCAGCAACGCCGGGCCCCGGCTGTTTTCACTTGCACTTTTCATGGCGTCCTCCTTCTTGCGTGCTCAGCTATCGCTCACATCCGTAACCGGACGGAGCACCCGGGCGGCAGAGCGGGGTTTGAGTGTCGCACCCGCGCGTTTCTGCCCACCCTGAATAATTTCGATCTGCTTGACCCGCACCTCGGGCTGGGGGCGGAACAGATCGATATGCAGCAGGCCGTTATCGAGCCATGCGCCGCCTGTTTCTATACCTTCCGCCAGAACGAACGCCTTCTGGAACTGGCGTGAAGCAATGCCACGATGCAGGTAGACTTTCTCTTCACCCTCATCGGTCTGGCGACCACGGATCACGAGTTGGTTGTCTTCCTGAGTGATCTGTAAGTCTTCCATACGGAAACCGGCGACTGCAAGCGTAATGCGCAGCCCGTTCTGGGCAATCTGCTCGATATTGTAGGGCGGATAGCCATCTCCCGCCCCTTTGCCCGCGCGTTCGAGCATCTGTTCAAGATGGTCGAACCCCAAAAACATGGGCGACCCAAAAAGCCTGCCTGACATGGTGTAGAAGCCTCCTCCTTCCTGAGCGAGACAGAAGGCCGGACCCGTAACGGCGTTCCGGCTTTATTAACGATATGGGAGGTTCTGCCCCGCACGCAACCCCGACCCGCTATATATGGTGGGATGATGCCTTTTTTGGCCCAGAGTCTGTGGCTACGGAGTAACAACCATCGCTCTGGAGCCTCCCGCACCCGCACAGGAAGCCCGATCAGGCTATGCTAACGGGGCTTGCAGCGGGTGCAGCCACTGTTGCAGCCCGGCCACTTTGTCATGTGCGATCTGCTTTTCTTCTGGCATCTGCCCTGACAGGAGGCTAAATCCGCCTTTATGACAGACGCACTCCTTACCAATGCCGCCTTTGCCGCCGCAGCAGCACAGGCGACGCCGCTTGAAATCCTGACGCCGCCCCACCCGGTGCTTCGCCAGAAGGCCCGGCCCGTGCGCCCCGAAGATATGCAGGACATCCGTGCTGTGCTGCCCGGCATGTTCGCCGCCATGTATGCCGCCCCCGGCATTGGTCTGGCCGCCCCGCAGGTGGGCATAAGCCAGCGTTTCCTGCTGGTTGATCTGGGCGAAAAAGACGCCCGCGATCCGCTGATCATGATCAACCCCGAGATCATCCGCGAAACCGATGCCATGAACATACATGAGGAAGGCTGTCTGTCGCTGCCCAATCAGTATGCCGAAGTTGCCCGCCCCGAGGGTGTGCGCGTACGCTGGACCGGCATTGATGGCGCAACCATCGAACGCGACACAAGCGGCCTGCTGGCCACCTGCATCCAGCACGAGATGGACCACCTCGAGGGCATCCTGTTTGTGGATCACCTGTCCACCCTGCGCCGCAACATGATCCTGCGTCGGCTGGCCAAGGAACTCAAACGCGCCTGAGTGCGCAAAGACCCGTTAGCAGAAAGCCCCGGTTCATGCGTCTTGTCTTCATGGGCACGCCCGATTTTGCCGTGCCCGCCCTGCGTGCGCTGCACGCACATGGGCATGATATCGCCGCCGTCTATTCCCAGCCGCCACGCCCTGCGGGCCGGGGCAAGGCCGTGCGCCCCTCCCCCGTACAGCGCGCCGCCGAAGAACTGGGGCTGGAAGTGCGCCACCCGGTTTCCCTGCGCGCCAATCAGGCCGAATGGGACTCCTTTGCCGCATTGCAGGCCGATGCCGCCATTGTCGCGGCCTATGGGCTGATTCTGCCGCCTGCCATGCTGGCAGCCCCCCGGCTGGGCTGCCTGAACATCCATGCCAGCCTGCTACCCCGCTGGCGTGGGGCCTCTCCCATCCAGAGCGCCATTCTGGCAGGAGATACAAAAAGCGGCGTGACCATCATGCAGATGGAAGCCGGGCTGGATACCGGCCCCATGCTGCGGGCCGACAGCGTGCCTATTACCGCCGCCACAACCGCCTCTACCCTGCACGACCAGCTTGCCCTCATGGGGGCCGAACTGGTGCTACATGTGCTGGCGGAAGGCGCAGCTCCCCAGACCCAACCGGAAGAGGGTGTCACCTACGCTCCCCGCCTTACGCGCGAGGATGGGCGTATCAACTGGCAGGAGAGTGCGACGGCCATTGACCGCCGTATCCGCGCCCTCACCCCATGGCCCGGCACCTTCACCACCCTGCCAGATGGTACGGTTATCAAGATCGGGGCGGCAGCCCTCTCGGGCGATCAGCCGCATGCGCCACCCGGTACCATTCTGGATGACCGTCTGAGCATCGCGTGTGGCGAAGGCTCTATCCGCCTGCTGGCCCTGCAACGTCCCGGACGTGGCATGATGCTGGCCGATGCCTTCCTGCGTGGCCAGACCCTGCCCGCAGGCCTGCGACTGGGCGAAACCACCACCCCCCATGACTGACGAAGCCGCGATCCAGCGCTGGGCTGTCAAAATCGAATATGACGGCGCAGGGCTTGTTGGCTGGCAGCGCCAGTCTTCCGGCCTGTCCGTGCAGGCCTTGCTGGAAGAAGCGGCGAGCAGACTGGCTGGCGGCGCAACTGTGGGCAGCATTACCGCCGGGCGAACAGATGCAGGCGTGCATGCGCTAGCACAGGTCGCGCATCTGGATTTTCCCACAGGGCTGAAACTCACCCCCCATGCCGTGCGCGAGGGGCTGAGCTTTCATCTCAAACCTCACGCTGTTGTGGTTGTGGATGCCGCAGCGGTTCCGCTGGACTGGAGTGCGCGGTTTTCCGCCACATGGCGCTCTTACCGCTACCGTATTCTCAACCGCCGTGCGCGCCCGGCACTGGTAGCGGGCCATGTCTGGCATGTTAAATCACCACTGAATGCCGAGCGCATGAACGAAGCCGCCAGTCTGCTGCTGGGCATGCACGACTTTACCTCGTTCCGCGCAGTTGCCTGTCAGGCCAGAAGCCCCCTGCGCACGCTTGATCATCTGGCCGTGCAGCGCGATGGGGATGAAATACTGGTAACCGCGAAAGCGCGGTCTTTCCTGCACCATCAGGTGCGCAACATGGTGGGCACACTCAAGCTGGTCGGCACTGGCCAGTGGACGCCTGAACGGGTTATGCAGGCACTCGCAGCACGCGACCGCTCTGCCGCCGGGCCAACAGCACCAGCGGAAGGGCTTTACCTGAACGGTGTCGGGTATGACCCCGACCCTTTTACCCAGACGCGGAACTGACGCGGGGTACAGGCATCAAACCGGTTTAAAAGTCTAGGGTCGCATCCTGCTCAGGACTGCGTGTTGCCACCCACCATGGGCTGGAACAGATCATGCATGAACAGGTAGTGGGGCGGCAGGAGTGCTGCGAGCGCATACAGCACGAAACAGGCCAGAAGCACCGACAGGTAGAGCACGATCGCACGGCCCGCGCCAAGCTCCAGCCCTACCCGTGCAACAAACCATTGCAGCCACATTTCATACACGGTCGCCACAAACACCAGAGCCACCATAAAGGATGGCTCCTTGACAAGGGCCGGGAACAACAGAACCGCCAGAACCGTGCAGACCAGAGACACCAGCACGATCATCCAGTTACACCAGGTGGCAGCAGTCATGTAGCGCAGCCACAGACCCTCACGCCCCCAGCGCCGGGCATAGGCATGGGAAATAACCAGCGGCATCAGCAACACACAGAACGACAGCAAAAGCTTGACCAGTTCCATAACCGTGTCGGGCTGCAGAAAAACCTGCAATCCGCCGACCAGAACAAAGGCAAGCTGGGGGGCCATGGCCGCACCAAGCGCGTTGGTGGTGCCTTCAAAACACGCAAGACCTTCCCTGCGTCCGCTGGACAGCAGCAACATGCCTTGTACGATGCGCTTGACCACGCCCATTGGTTTGCCGTCTGAAATCACGCGCACACCTCTTGCAGAAAAGTCTGGTAAATACAGGTCAGCTTCTCAAAATCATCCAGCGCGGCATGTTCATCCACCTTGTGGATGCTGGCCCCGACCAGCCCGAATTCGGAAACCGGGCAATACTGCGCGATAAAGCGCGCATCTGACGTGCCGCCCCCGGTATCGAGCTTGGGCTCAAGCCCCGTTACCTTCTGAATGGCCGCTACCAGCGCACGGGTTTCGCGCCCCGGCTGGGTCAGGAAAGATTCTCCACTAATTCTGGCCGTAACGGTAGAGCGTGGCGCATGCTGGCGGCAAAGCGTTTCAACCCAGCCGATCAGAGCCTTGCCGGTATGCAGGTCATTAAAGCGGATATTCAGTTGTGCCTGAGCCCGCGCGGGAATGACGTTAGTGGCATCGTTGCCGATATCAATGCTTGTTACCTGCAGGGATGACGGCTCGAAATACTGGGTGCCATGGTCCAGAGGTGTGGCGCGCAGGGCCTCCAGCACGGCCAGCAGCCGGTGCGCCGGATTATCGGCCCGCTGCGGGTAGGCCACATGCCCCTGCGTACCTTCCACCACAATCTGTGCGTTCAGGCTACCACGGCGCCCGACCTTGACCATCTCGCCCAGAACGCGGGGGTTGGTCGGCTCACCCACCAGACAGTAATCGGGTATCTGGTCGTGTGCCTGCATCCATTCCAGCACCTTGCTGGTGCCATAGGTGGCCGGGCCTTCCTCATCGCCTGTAATCAGCAGGCTGATGGAACCCTGCACGCCACCAGCCGCAACCTGCCGGGCCACGGCGGCCACAAACGCGGCAATGCCGCCTTTCATGTCGCATGCACCGCGCCCGTATAACAGGCCATCGGCAATATGCGCTTCATAAGGCGGGTAACGCCAGTCATCCACCCGACCGGGAGGCACAACATCGGTATGCCCGGCGTAGCAGATATGCGGCCCGCCCGTGCCCAGACGGGCAAAGAAATTGGGGGTGCGTTCCGCCCCCTCGCCAAATGGCAGATGGGTGACGGAAAAGCCCAGAGTTTCCAGCATGCTGGCCAGCAGTTGCTGGCTCTCCCCCGGATCGGGGGAAACGGAAGGCAGGCGGATGAGCGCCTGCGCTACGGCCACAGGGTTGGACAGGTCACCCGGCCGCAATGTTGGGGCCGTGCAGGCTGTGCCATCCGTGGTCATTTCCGTCATGCCGGAGCCTCCTCTGCGCGATTAGTCGCGCAGCAGTTCGTTAATTGAAGTCTTGGAACGGGTGCGCTCATCAACACGCTTGACGATAACCGCGCAAGCCAGCGCCGGATTGGGGCGGCCATCGGCACCAACAGGGTTGGAAGACGGCATGGTGCCCGGCACCACCACCGAGTAAGCCGGCACCCGGCCCATGTAGATTTCGCCCGTGGCGCGATCGACAATCTTGGTCGAAGCCCCAAGGAAAACGCCCATGGACAGCACGGAGCCACGCTCCACGATCACGCCTTCTGCTACTTCCGAACGCGCGCCGATAAAGCAGTCATCTTCAATAATGACGGGGGCTGCCTGCAGGGGCTCCAGCACGCCGCCAATACCTGCACCACCGCTGATATGGCAGTTACGGCCGATCTGCGCACAGCTACCAACCGTGGCCCAAGTGTCCACCATGGTGCCGCTGCCGACATGCGCGCCAACATTGACAAAGCTCGGCATCAGCACCGCACCCGGAGCGATGTAGGCGGAACGGCGCACAACCGCACCCGGCACCACACGGAAACCGGCAGCATCAAAACGAGCCTGATCCCAGCCAGAGAATTTCAGCGGCACCTTGTCATAGGCCGGAGCGCCAGCAGCCCCTGCGGGCATGACCACACTGTCATTCAGGCGGAAAGAGAGCAGAACGGCCTTTTTCAGCCATTCATGCACCACCCAGCCACCGTCCTGCGGAGCCGCAACGCGCAGCTTGCCGGAATCCAGCGCATCAAGCGCGCTTTCAATGGCGGCGCGGTCGGCCCCCTGAGTAGCGGAGGAAATGCCGTCACGCTTTTCCCAAAGGGTTTCAATATGCGCGCGGAGAGTTTCGTCAGTCATAACACACCGTCTGATGAAAAATGGGCCAGAAAAAACAGATCGCCAGATAAAGGGGCCGCCGAGGCCGCCCCTTTAGTCAGCGCGGATCAGGGTGCCGGAACCCGATGCCGTAAACAGTTCGAGCAGGCAGGCATGGGGAATACGCCCGTCGATAATGACAGCCGCCCTCGCCCCGGCCTGCACCGCTTCGATACAGGTTTCCACCTTGGGGATCATCCCGCCGGTAATAACCCCATCCTCAATAGCCTTGCGGGCCTCGGTTGCGCTGAGTTCGGGAATGAGCTTGCCCTGAGCATCCAGAACGCCAGCCACATCCGTAAGCATCAGCAGGCGCGTGGCATGCACGGCCCCGGCTACGGCGCCGGCTGCGGTATCTGCATTGATGTTATAGGTCGCGCCATCTTCACCCAGACCCACGGGCGCGATGACCGGAATAAGGCCCGAACCCGACAGCGCATAAATCACGCGCGGGTCCACCTTGACCGGCTCGCCCACAAAGCCCAGATCCAGCACGCGCTCGATCTCGCTATCCGTATCGCGCACCGTCCGCTTGAGCTTGCGGGCGGTAATCATCTTACCGTCCTTGCCCGAAATCCCTACCGCCAGCGCACCAGCCGCACAGATCAGCTCCGCCACTTCCTTGTTGACGGAACCGGCCAGCACCATCTCGATCACATCCACCATATTGGCGTCGGTCACACGCAGGCCATCGACAAAGGTGGAAGGAATATCCAGCCGCTTGAGCATCTGGTTGATCTGCGGCCCACCGCCATGCACCACCACAGGGTTGATGCCAATCAGCTTGAGCAGGGCTATATCCCGCCCGAAGGTCTGGGCCAGATCGCGGTTACCCATGGCGTGGCCGCCGTATTTGACCACAATGGTATCGCCCGCATAGCGGCGCAGATAGGGCAGCGCACCAGCCAGAACGGCGGCCTCCTGTGCCGCGTCAAGCTGAAGACCGGAGGTAGGAACCTGAGGTTCGGTCATGTTCTGCAGTCCTGTTCGTCGTCTGTCGGCCACTCTGCTCACGGCAGAGCAAATTCCGCAAGTTCGGCCCTGAGCGCTTCCATACCCAGCCCGGTCTGGCTGCTTGTCAGTGTCAGATACGGAAAAGCCGCTGGATGTTTGGCAACAACCGCCTGCACCTCTTCCTGCTTGCGCTCAAGCGGGCCGGGTTTGACACTGTCACACTTGGTCAGCACCACCTGAAAACTGACAGCCGCACGGTCGAGCATGTCCATAACCTCACGGTCATGGGTTTTAAGCTCCACCCGCGCATCAAGCAGGAGCACGACCCGGCGCAATACCGGGCGGCCGCGCAGGTAGTCGAACATCATGTCCTGCCAGTCTTCCTTGATCGACTTGGCAGCGCGGGCATAGCCATAGCCCGGCATGTCCACCAGCATGAGCCGCCCGGCCAGATCAAAGAAATTGAGCTGCTTGGTGCGGCCCGGCTCGGAAGAAGCGCGCGCAAGTGTCTTGCGCCCCGTCAGGGCATTGACCAGACTGGACTTACCCACATTGGAGCGCCCGGCAAACGCGATTTCCGGCAGGGTGAGCGGGGGAAGCTGCCCCAGCTTCTGCGCACCAAACACAAAGTCACATGAACCGGCAAAAAGCCGCCGCCCCTGTTCCAGGGCGGCGGCAATGTCGATGTCATTCTTCAGTTCCCTGAAGGTGGTAGGCCCGGTTGTCATTTTTTCTGCACCAGTTGCGGTTTGGCGTCAGCCGCGCGCAGGCGCCCCATGATGATAACCTGCTGCAACGCTGTAAGAATGTTGCTCCAGCAGTAATAGATCACCAGACCCACCGGCTGCCGCGCCATGAAGAAGGTGAACAGCAGCGGGATGAACATCATGACCTTCTGCTGGGCAGGGTCCATGTTGCTGGCGCTGGAGCTGACCTTCTGCATCAGGAACAGCGTCGCACCATACATGATGGGCCATGCACCCAGCACAAGGAACGGCATGATCTGTGTGGGGTCAAAAGGGATCAGACCGAACAGGTTGAACACGTTGGTGGGGTCAGGCGCCGAAAGATCCTTCACCCAGCCCACAAAGCCCGCATGACGCATTTCAATGGTCACATACAGGTCCTTGTAGAGGCACCAGAACACCGGAGCCTGAATGAACAGCGGCAGGAAACCGCCGAACATGCTCACATTCTCCTTGCGATACAGCATCATGATATTCTGCTGTAGCGCCATCGGGTCGTCCTTGTGCCGCGCGCGGATTGCATCCACCTGCGGTTTCAGGCGCGCCATCTTCCAGGTCATGCGCATCTGCTTGATGGTCAGCGGCAGGAACACGACCTTGACGATCACGGTAAAGATCAGCAGGGCCCAGCCAAAGCTGCCGAACTGCTGATACAGCAGATCAAGCACGAAAAAGACCGGACGCGTCAGGAAAGACAGCCAGCCAAAATCGACGGCTTTCCAGAACATGGGCACATGCAGCTGGGTTTCGTAGCGATCAAGCAGACGCACTTCCTTGGCACCGGCGAAGACATGCGCCAGCGAGGAAGACGTCGCACCCGGTGCCACCACAACGGGGGTAGCCCCGGTAAAGCCTACCTGATACTGCCCCTTTGTCGGCTGCCAGCCATAGCTGCCCACGACAGATGCTGTCTGGTCAGGCAGAACCGCCATCAGCCAATATTTATCGGTAATACCGGCCCAGCCGCCCGTGCCCTGATGGCTCCACGAAATATCATCCGGCGGCGTACCGCCCGTGCGCACGGATTTGTAGGAGCCTTCGTTCAGGCGTCCATCGACCACGGAAATGGGGCCTTCATGCACCAGCATGCCCCCGGTTTCTTCCGGTGTATAACCACGGTTGACCCTATAAAACGGATACAGCGTTACAGCCTGAGCCGTGGCGTTATGCACACGCTGCGTCAGCGTAAACATGAAGTCCTGATCGACCGCGATCTGCACTTCAAACGTCAGACCCTGACCGTTATCCCAGCTCAGGGTCAGCGGGTGCTTGTCGTCCAGCGTGGTGCCGGAGGCATGCCACAGGCTCTGGCTATCGGGCAGGCGCACCTGTGTATCAGGTGCCGCACGCCAGCCAAAATCCACAAAATCTGCACGGTCGGAAGCCACAGGGCTGAGCACGCGCACATCCGGGCTGTCTGGCTTGACGGTTTCGCGGTACTGCTTGAGCAGCAGGTCATCAAGCCGCGCACCGCGCAGGTTGATGCTGCCCACGACGGCAGGAGCATTAATGGCAACCCGGGCCGGGGCATCATTGGCCGCGGCTTCTTGCGTATCCGCATGCTCTGCCTCAGCCTTGCCATCAGCAGACGGGGCTGCGGCAGTGGACGACTTGTCCACCGACTGCGTTACAGCGGGAGGGGGTACGCTGGCAGTCTGCTGCTGTGCTTGCGGGAAAAAATACTCAAACCCGAAGAGCACCGCCGCTGACAGAAGAGTTGCCAGTATCAGACGTCTTGTATCCATAAGACCCTATCCATCATGCTCAAGCGCCCCGCCATGCCTATCGCGGGTCTAGCCATCTTTCTGGCAGAGCCTTAGCGCCTTGCGGAAGTCAGACACAAGGGCGTCGAACGGGCGGGTCTGGGTTGCCGCGCGGCCTATCAGAACCAGATCAAGGCCATTGAGCGGGGTATCACGCTCAACATTGCGCACAACCTCGCGCAGCCTGCGCCGAACCCGGTTACGCACCACCGCGTTGCCGACCTTTTTGGTTACCGTAAACCCTATCCGGGCGGCCCCGGTATCGGTCCTGCGGACAAGCTGGAGCACCAGCCCCGATACCGGGGCCTTGCGTCCACGTGCCGCCAGAAAAAGGAATTCCTTCCTTTTTTTAAGCCTGCCGGAACGCTCGGGAACAGGCTGGGCCTGTTCCGCTCCGCAGGAACCGTCGATCAAGACCGGAACTTAAGCGGAAAGACGCTTACGGCCCTTGCTGCGACGGTTGGCAATGACCTTGCGGCCGCCTACGGTAGCCATACGGCTACGAAAGCCGTGACGACGCTTGCGGACCAGCCGGGACGGTTGATAAGTGCGCTTCATGGTGGCGCTCCCTTCGTTCTAAGAATCAGATATGCTTTGCCAGTGGCCGCCGGAGCACCACCCTCTTGAAGAGGCGGCTTATAGAGTTCAGATAAGGGAACGTCAATGGAGGGCGCAGAGTCGTCTTGCGTTCCTTCCCTACTTCCTTATCAGGGCCGGACTGGCATGACCTTTTTCTCTTCCGCGGCACGGGCCATCGTGCTGGCTTTCTGCCTTCCTGTCATGGGGGGGCTGCTCGGTGCCCTGCTGGGGCTTTCCCTGCCTGCGGCACTGTTTCCCCTGATCGGTGGCGCAGTTCTGGGTGCGTGGCTGAGCCTGCGCGCGAGCACAAACCACGTATCAGCGCCAGCCCCCGCACCGGCTCTCCCCCGCGACCCGGATCCAAAACTACGGCATGACATCCGGGGTATTGTCAGCCCGGCCATGCTGGCGGCAGAGCAGCTCTCGCTCAGCCCCGACCCGCAGGTCAGCAAGGCTGGCACGACCATTAACGATTGTCTCGACCTCCTGACCGCCCGGCTAAAACAACAGCCACCACGCGCGGATTAAAAAACCCCATCATGCGCGCCACTGCGCGCATGACAAACGCCTGCAAGCCACAAAGACTCAGTGCCAAAACATTCAGTCAGGCCGCTGGATCAGTTCCACCTTGTAGCCATCGGGGTCTTCCACAAACGCGATGACGGTGGTGCCAAACTGAACAGGCCCGGCCTCACGCGTAACCTTGCCGCCCCCGACCCGCACGACCTCTACCGTAGCCGCGACATCAGGCACACCCAGCGCAAAATGCCCGAATCCGGTGCCGATCGCATAGCCATCGTCCTGCCCCCAGTTATAGGTCAGTTCAATTTCGGCCTGCCCGGCAGCATTGTCAGCAAAACCGATGAAAACTAGCGTGTAACGGCCTTCCGGCACCTCGCGGCGGCGCAGTTCGCGCAGGCCGAGCAACCGGTAAAATGCCAGACTCGCATCCAGATCACGGACACGCACCATAGTATGCAGATAGCTGGACATGGTGACTTTCTCCCTTTTATGAGCGTTTACAGCGTGGACTGCCCATGATCCGGTTCCGGGGTAACGGCCAGCATAAACAGCCCCAGCCGATCCGCCGCTTCCACACAGGCATCGCGATCCATCAGCAGGGTGTGGCCAGCTTCAAACGCAATGCCGCGCAAACCCGCCTCATGAGCGTTGCGCACCGTAACCGGACCAATCGCGGGCATATCGGCTCGTTTTTCCTGACCGGGCTTGAGCAGCTTGACCAGCACCCCGCCCTCACCCGGCTGGCGGCACTCACCCGCGCGCGCCAGCATGCGGTCTGTACCTTCCATGGCCTCCACGGCCAGCACCACGCCATTCTGCACAACGCAACCCTGACCGATATCCAGCCCTCCCAGAGCCTGAACCACTCGCACTCCCTGCCGGATATCGCGTAATGCCTGTTCGTCTGGTTCTACACGCCCGAGTACACCGGGCTGCTCCACAACAGCCTGCGCCAGAAATTCATGTGCACCGCGCACATGAAAACCTTCTTCACCCAGAATACGAACAAGAGCGGCCAGCAGGCCATCGTCTCCCGCGAACAGCGCCCGCCCTAGCCGAGCCAGAATCCGGGCACCTTCCGCATCGGGGCGGAGGCTGCGCAAGGATGGCCGCCTGATCGGGCCTATCAACACCAGATCGGTGCAGCCATGCTGGCGTAATAGCGAGAGCATCTGCCCAGCCGCACCAAGCCGGACATATTCATGGGGCCATGGCTCAATAACGGCGGGCTCCGCAAAGCCCGCAAAACCCAGAATAAACACTGGCCGCCCGGCTGCCGCCACAGAGCGCGCCACCATACCGGGCAATGGCCCGCCACCGGCAAGAATACCAACGCCGCCCACGGGCGTTGTCACGCGTTTTCCATATCCTGACCGCGTCCCTGCTCACGAGCAGAACGCACAAGCCCTCGGCAGGTTGGCGCATCGATAAAGGCAAGAATTTCCTGCACACGCCCATCCTGAGCGAAGTCCTGCCGCACCGCCTCAAGACGTGCAGCAAAGGGCTGGTCACCGCCATTTTTGGGATACAGGGCCAGAAAAGCCTTCCGCATCCGGTGAATTTCGTCCGATTTCACCCCGTTGCGGCGCAGCCAGATCCAGTGCAGCCCAACCAGACGCGCACGATTACCCAGCACACTGCCATAGGGAATGATATCGGCTTCCACACCAGTCACACCCCCTACAAGAGCAGCATGGCCAATGCGGACAAACTGGTGAATGGCAGCAGAACCCATGATCCGGGCATCATCACCAATATGCACATGGCCACCCATGACCACGTTATTGACGATAATGGCACGGTTACCGATCTCGCAATCATGCGCGACATGGGCATTGGCCATAATCAGCACATCGGCACCAACACGGGTAACACCAGCCCCCGAGGCCGTACCACGATGGATGGTCACATGCTCACGCACAACCGTACGGGCACCCACCTCACACCGTGTCGGCTCACCCTTGTATTTGAGGTCTTGCGGGGCCATGCCCACAGTGCAGAAAGGAAAATACCGCGATGCAGCACCCAGACGGGTATGACCATCCACCACAACATGGGAGATGAGTTCCACACCGTCCTCGATCACGACATCCGGCCCCACCGAGCACCATGGCCCAATGGTCACACCGGCACCCACCTGAGCGCCTGATGCGACAATCGCAGTTGGGTGGATTACGGTCGCCCTAGCTTCCTTTGCAACGTGTACCACGTTAATTTCCTACCCACTTACTTGATGCAAGTCGCGTACTATAGCCGCAGTTTGCACGGTTTTACCGCACAGGCAAACCACGGCCCCATGCCCGAAATCAGAAGGCAATCAGCCCATAATCATGGCGCTGAAGGAGGCCTCAGCCACCACAACACCATCAACATGAGCCTCGCCCTTGAATTTCCAGACATTCGAGCGATGGCGTTCCTTGGTAACATGGATACGCAGCTGGTCGCCCGGTTCAACCGGACGACGGAACTTGGCACCCTCGATGGTCATGAAATAGACCAGCTTACCTTCGAACGCTTCACCCAGCGTCAGCACGACAAGCGTTGCAGCCGTCTGGGCCATGGCTTCCACGATGAGAACGCCCGGCATGACCGGCCGCCCCGGAAAGTGCCCCGGGAAAAACGGCTCGTTTACCGAGACATTCTTGATCCCGGTTGCTTTCACACCCAGGACGATATCTTCCATCCGGTCGATAAGAAGGAAAGGATATCTGTGTGGAATCGCCTGCATGATGCGGTTCACGTCAATCCGATCAATCGTCTGAACGTCGCACTGCGATTCTTGTTTCGTCTCCACGTCCCCTAGACCACCCTTTACGCCAGATATAGTCCGGCCTCTGTTCATACCTTGCCTGTCTCGCCCTGAGCGGGTCCAGACGCTTTCTTTGCCAGCTTCCGCAGAACGGCCACGTTACGGAAAAACTCCCGGAACGGCATAGCCGGACTGCCGATGACATCCGCACCGCCTTCGATATCCGACATGACACCACACTGCGCGCCAATACGCGCCTTGGCCCCAATACGGATATGACCGATAAGACCGGCCTGAGCAGCAACCGTTACATAGTCCTCCAGCACGGTGGAGCCAGAAATACCAGCCTGCGACACCACAATACAGCAGCGTCCCATCTGCACATTATGCCCGATCTGCACCAGATTATCGAGACGTGAACCTGCTCCGATCACCGTATCGCTGACAGAGCCACGGTCAATAGTGCTGTTAGCACCGATTTCCACGTCGTTTTCGAGGATAACCTTGCCAAGCTGCGGAATGGTTTCAAACCCTGCCGGGCCAACCGCGAAACCAAAACCGTCCTGACCGATACGGGCACCGGGCAGGATAATCACCCGCTCACCCAGCAGCGCATGCGATATGCTGACGTGATTGCCAATCCGGCAGTCACGCCCCAGCCGCACACCCTGCCCGATTACCGCATGCGCACCAACAACACAGCCGGGGCCAATCTCGGCCCGCGCACCCACAACCGCAAAAGGCCCGATTTCAGCTTCTGCCGCAATACTGGCTGAAGGATCGACACAGGCCAGCGCATGAATACCGGGGTTTGCAGGAGTCTGCGGGTGGAACAGGCGCGCCACGCGCGACCATGCCAGATAGGGCGAAGCCGTAACCAGTGCGGCGCACCCGGCTGGCACCTTATCCACAAATGCCGGGGCTACGATAACCAGTCCGGCGCGTGTCTGTTCCAGCAGCGGCGCGTAACGCCGGTTATCCAGAAAACTGACATCGGCAGGCCCAGCCCCCTGCAAGGGCGCAATACCAGCATAACTACGCTCGCGTGCCTGAGCATCCTTGGCAGGAACCAGTTCTGCACCAGCGGCCTGTGCCAGTTGTTCCGCCCCGAAAGGACCCGCGCGCGTAAAAAAGCGAGGGTCCGCCGGGCCGGATGTCTCCTTTCCGGCCGTCATGCTCAGGGCGTTCCGGCTGTCGGCTGCACAACGGGTGCAGGGCCGGTACGGACAACGGACTGCGTGGTATCGGCGGTTGTCGGCATCTTGCCGGACTTGGCCAACTGCTCGGGGTCTTCATTCGCTGCGGGGATGAAGACCGAAGGCAGGATCTTGTTGAGATTTACCGCCACTTCGTTGGTGATATCCTGACCGTCCACATGCAGGGCGACCTGCTCGCTATGCAGCACGAGGTTCATGCCGTGAGCGGAAGCGACTTTCTGGATCACCTGCACCAGTTCACGCTCGATCTGCCCCAGAGAAACCTGAGCCGCTTCCTGAATGATACGGTTGCGGTTGCGGAAATCACGCTGCGCTTTCATGACACGGGCCTGCAGCGCGCGCTCACGGCTCTGGATCTGGTCAGAGGAGAGCGATTTCGCCTGAGCCTGAAGGCTCTGCTGCTCATCACGCCATGAAGCCTGTTCTTTCTGCAGATCCTGCGCCAGCGCATCGCGGCGCGCACCCAGAATATGCTCGACCTGCATGGCCGCCGTGGACTGCCGCATAACGCCACCCACACTGATAACACCGATAACGGTTGTCGGCGGGGGAGCTTCCTTGGCGATTTCGGGCGCGTCAGGAATATTGGGCTGCGGCAGAACCGGCGGTGTCTGATCAGCTTCCTGGCTATCGGAAGGAGGAGCCGGCAACGCTACTGGCGGGGGGGCTGCACGATGCGTGGCCGCATGCTGGGGCGGAACCGCAGGCTGGCTGGCCTTGGGCACAAACCAGCCTTCCCCACCTTCCGCATGAGCGACAGGGGTAACCGAGGCCAAAACAGACAGACAAACCGCCCCAAACAGGGCTGCTTTAGTACGCACGTGCATTATTACCTCAGAATTGCTGGCCGAACCCAAAACGCAGAAGCTGCGTACGGTCATTGTAGCTGCGGATAAGCGGCACACCCAGATCGATATTGAGCAGACCAAACGGGCTTTTCCATGACACACCCGCACCCGCACTAACACGGGGCGAAACCATGTCGCCGCTGATAGGTGTATAGCGCGACCCTGCCGTGGCCGGATCCGTATACAATGTCCTGACACGCACCCCGGCAACTGAGCCCATATCCGTAAAGATACGCCCGCCAAGCCCCATGCTGGCAACGAATGGCAGCGGGAACGAAAGCTGTGCGGAGGCGTTATACATGAAACGACCACCCAGCAGATCTTCCGAAGCATGACCGCCAGTAACCGTACCAACACTACGCGGTCCGGCACCACCGTCCAGGAAGCCGCGCAGGTTGTTACCGCCCAGATAGAAGTTATCGATCACGTCGCGGCGACCGTTACCCCAGTCCGCCATCCAGCCCGCACCACCGCGGAAGGAAAGCGTCCAGTCATGGCTATTGGTCAGATCATCCAGAGGTATGTAATACGCACCGTTGATCTTGCCGCGCACATAATCTTCATCACCCCCGATCCCAGCGAAATCGCCACCAGCGGAGATATAGTAACCCCGATGCGGCGCCATGCGGTTATCACGGCGATCATACATGACCGTGGTGCTGAGCTGCGACAGCAGCGATGCGCCCTGCTGGTCAAGAATATACCAAGAAGCCTCGCTCCAGGCATCGTTCACCCAGCGACGGATCAGGCTGTAGTTCCAGGACTGTGAAAGATAGCGGTTATAGGAATACCCCATACGCAGGGTAATACCGTAACGCCCTTCAGAGTAGTTCTGGTACGTCTGGTAATTATTCTCGATAAAGAAGATATCCGCGCCAACCACGAGGTTACGCCCCATGAAGGACGGATTGGTGATCGAGATATCGGCCTGCTGCTGCCACAGCGACAGCGTGCCGGAAATACCCGCATCGACACCCGAACCCAGCAGGTTATGCTGCTTGAGGCCCACGTTGCCGATTACGCCCACGTCGGTCGAGTAACCACCACCGAGCGAAAATTCGCCGGTCGGCTTTTCCACCACATCCACCGCAACGTTAACGCGGTCAGGCGCACTACCGGGCGTGTCTTTGATATCGGCACTTTTGAAGAAGCCGAGATTCTGCACGCTTTCCTTGGCGTATTTCTTGTAGCTGGCGCTGTAGGGATCGCCTTCTGCGAAGGGAAGCTGCGCACGTACCACATGATCCTGCGTGATGGTGTTGCCGTTGATATCGATACGCTCGATGTAACGACGCGGCCCTTCGCTGATATCGAACAGAAGGTTGATGATCCGCTTTTCAGGATTACGCGCAATCTCGGGATGCACCTGCGCGAAGGGGTGCCCTTCGGACTGGAGCAGTTCCTCCATATCGGTAGCGTTATCCTGAACGGCCTTACCATCGTACCACTGATGCGCGAACAGCTCGACATGCTTACGCATCGATTCAGCCGGCACATGACGCAGGCTAGAGCGGATATCCACCTTACCCAGACGGTAGCGGACACCTTCATCTACCGTGAAGGTGACGTAGAAAGACTTCCGGTCGGACGACAGTTCGCCCTTCATGTCTTTCACCTGAAAATCCACATACCCGTTACGCAGGTAAAAACGACGTAGCAGTTCAGCATCGTATTTCACGCGGTCAGGATTGTACTCATCCGACGAACCAAGGAAATGATACCAAGCACTTTCCTTGGAAGACACCACACTGGCCAGTTGCGATTCGCTGAACGCCTTATTCCCCACGAACGCAATCTTGCGGATCATGGTCTGCGGGCCTTCATTGATCTTGAAAACCACATCGACGCGGTTATGCGCGAGGCGGACGATCTGCGGCGTTACCACTGCAGAAAAACGTGCCTTCTGGGCATAAACCTGCAAGATGTGCTGCCGATCATCCGCTGTGGTTTCAGCCGAAAACACAGCGCGCGGCTTGAGGGTCAGAACCTTGTGGAGGTCCTCATCTTTGGCGGCGTGATTACCCTCGAACACGATGCGGTTGACGACGGGGTTTTCCTTAACCCGCACCAGCAGGTCATTCCCTTCGCGGCGCAGCGTCACATCACTGAACAGACCTGTGGCGTACAGGGTCTTGAGCGAGCGATCCAGATCGTCCTGAGAGAACGGGTCACCCGGCCTGACCACCATGTAGGACAGGATCGTGCTGGTTTCGATACGCGTGTTCCCGGACACGCGAATATCCTCAATGATGCCATCAGCAGCACGGGCGGCCGCATTCCCTGCGGCGGCATGTCGTGAACCAGCGCCCTGCGTCGCCATTGAGCGATGCGGAGCAGCACCAGCCTTGCGTGTTGCGACCATGACAAGTGGCAGCATACAGACAGAAAGGAACAGGGCAGACCGTTTACCCTTCAAGATCTGCCTCCAGCCATCCAGATCGTTCTCAGCACGAAGCCCTCTCTCCTGCATTTTCCCGCCCGCAAGGGACGTATCCGAAATTACCCTTGTCACGCAAGACTTTCTCTTTCCGCTGCGGCGGCGTTTCAGCCCGCGAGCGATGCAATCCACCTGAACAGGCCAAAGCCTGACAAGTCGTTAAATGTCGAGAACAGAAACAACCCAGCCAACACCGCAAAACCAGCCTGAAAACTGATCTCCTGCACCCGCTTGGAAACAGGACGGCCCCTTATTGCCTCTATGGCATAAAAAACCAGACGTCCACCATCAAGAAGCGGTACGGGAAAGAGATTGATCAACCCGAGATTAACAGACAGCAGCGCCATGAATGAAAGCAGGCTGGCAAAGCCATACTGAGCAACCTGCCCGGACAGTTGTGCGATCTTGAGCGGACCGCCCATTTCCTTTGCGGAATGCTGCCCGCTCAGAATCTGCCACACGCCTGCAAGCGTCCTTACTGTCGTATTCCATGTGGCTTTCGCACCCGACACCACCGCCTGAGGCAGGGACTGCGGCTTGCCGCCATCCACAGCGAATGT
This sequence comes from Acetobacter papayae, assembly GCF_047721125.1. Taxonomy (NCBI): domain Bacteria; kingdom Pseudomonadati; phylum Pseudomonadota; class Alphaproteobacteria; order Acetobacterales; family Acetobacteraceae; genus Acetobacter; species Acetobacter papayae. Next base: position 24,313 of record NZ_JBDNWF010000037.1, read on the forward strand.
CACGCCCAGCTGGCCATGTGCAGGGGCGCCAGCCGAATCCGAAACGGAGCCAATCGTTACAGGCAGAACCATATCCTGCCCCTGACGGCGCACGGTAACGGTTGTCTGGACACCCGCCCGCCCGGTCACCTCACCCAGAATATCTTCCACGCCGTGGACATCACGCGCGCCAACGCGGGTAATGACATCGCCCTGCTGCACGCCGGCTACGGCTGCCGCACTGCCAGACTGAACGGAGGCGACCTCGTCACGCACATGCGGCTCGCCCGCTGTGGCGAACAGCAGCGTAAACAGTACAAAAGCCAGAAGGAAATTGAAAACAGGCCCCGCCAGAATGACGATAGCCCTCGAACCCACCGACTTGTCATGGAAGGTGCGACCGGGAATCCAAGCCGCTTTCTGCTCTTCGGTCGCGTCTTCAGGGTCTTCAAAACCATGGGGCCGCACATAGCCGCCCAGCGGCACGGGGCAGACCCGCCATTCTGTACCCGTGCGGTCGCGCCATTTGAACAGAGCCGGACCGAAACCCAGCGAAAAAACCTCGACATGCACCCCGCGCCAGCGGGCCGCGAGGTAATGGCCGAGTTCATGAATGGTAACCAGCACGCCCAGCACGAAAACGAAGGAAACCAATGTACGCAGATAATCGTGTATCATCATGCCTCCGTTATCGGGCCTGAAAGGATTTTTCTCAAGCGGCGCAGGTCAGAACCAGTTGTTCCGCCGCTTTGCGGGCCTGCATATCCCAGTGGAGAACCGCTTCGAGCGTATCCGCCGGGGGGGCACCGAGCGTGCCCATGACCTCTTCTACCATGCGCGCGATATCGAGAAAACCAATCCGCTCGGACAGGAAAGCTTCAACCGCCACCTCATTGGCAGCAGACAGGATAGCCGGAGCCGCCCCACCCTGCCGCAGAGCCTGACGCGCAAGACGCAACGCCGGGAAACGCACCTCGTCAGGCGTGAAGAATTCGAGCGTTCCAAACGCGGCCAGATCAAGCCAGTTGGAGGTGGTGGCCATACGCTGCGGCCATGCCAGTGCATGGGCGATGGGAATACGCATATCCGCCGAACCCATCTGGGCGATCAGGCTGCCATCGGTATACTGCACCATGCCGTGCACGACAGATTGCGGGTGCACCAGCACCTCGATCCGATCCTCTGGCAGGTCGAATATCCGGGCAGCTTCGATCACTTCCAGCCCCTTGTTGAACATGGTGGCCGAATCAATGCTGATCTTGGCCCCCATGCTCCATGTCGGGTGCTTGAGCGCCTGCGCCCGAGTTGCCCCGCGCATTTCTTCCAGCGTTGCGTTACGGAACGGCCCGCCAGAAGCTGTCAGCACGATTTTGGCGACTTGATCAGCCTGCCGGTCGGCCATGGCCTGAAACACCGCGTTGTGTTCGGAATCAACCGGCAGCAATGTCGCCCCGGCTTCCCGCACGGCCCGCAGCATGACATCACCCGCGCAAACGAGGGCTTCCTTATTGGCAAGGGCAATGCTGCCACCATTGCGCACGGCGGCCAGTGTCGGCTCCAGCCCGGCTGCACCGGTAATGGCGGCCATGGTCCAGTCCACCGGCTCCGCCGCAGCCTCTATGACCGCCTGGCGCCCACCGGCAACCCGGATACCGCTCCCCGCCAGCAGGCCACGCAGGTCTTCTGCTGCGGCCTCATCTGTTAGCACCGCCAGTTCTGCCCGCAGGCTCAGCGCCTGTTCTGCCAGCTTCGCGGCATTTTTCCCGCCCACCAGCGCCCGCACCCTGTACTGGTCACGCGCCTGTTCAAGAAGATCGACCGTGGAACAGCCAATGCTACCGGTACTACCCAGAACGGTTACGGTTTTCATGCTTTGTCTTCCATCCTGCAAACACTCAAACCCTGCGGCAGCGGACAGGATACGCCGCACAGGACAAAACTCGACGCGGCCGCACAGGGCAGACCGCAACTACGCCTAGCCGGGCAGGAAACGGAGTATGCCGCCCAGAATATCGTGCAGGCCCGCCAACCAGAAGGCACTGGCTCCACCCGCACAGGCGGCAAGCCCCGCAGCCAAAGGCGCTGCGGCTGCAAGCCCATCAAAACGGTCAAGCAGTCCACCATGCCCCGGTAGGAGCGTGCCGGAATCCTTGACGTTTAGAGCCCGCTTCATCGCACTTTCGGCAAGGTCGCCACTCTGGGCAGCGAGACCCAGCAGACCACCCCAGAGCAGGCCGCCCATAACCCCGCCAGTGCCTGAGCAAGCAGCGACCAGAGCCCCAACCCCCATGGCC
>NZ_JBDNWF010000038.1:0-24559 GCF_047721125.1 Acetobacter papayae
CCCCCCCGCCGCCTCCCGTGGCCGAGCCGATAGCGCCTGCCGTATCAGGTGCCCCTGCGCCGTACCGCGTGCTGGCGCGCAAATATCGTCCCACCACCTTTGATGACCTGATCGGTCAGGAGGCCATGGTTCGCACTCTGCGCAATGCCTTTGCGCTGGGGCGCGTAGCCCATGCATTCATGCTTACCGGTGTGCGCGGGGTGGGTAAAACCACAACGGCGCGTATTATTGCCCGTGCGCTCAACTGCACCGGGCCGGATGGTCAGGGCGGCCCCACGGCTGACCCGTGTGGCGTATGTCCCAACTGCGTGGCCATTCTGGCCGACCGCCACCCCGATGTGCTGGAAATGGATGCCGCCTCCCGCACGGGGGTGGACGATGTGCGCGAGATTATCGAGGCCACGCGCTTTCGCCCCATGCAGGGGCGGATGAAGGTCTTTATCATCGACGAAGTGCATATGCTCTCGCGCAATGCCTTCAACGCGCTGCTTAAAACGCTGGAGGAACCTCCGGCACAGGTTACCTTCATTTTCGCCACCACCGAACTGCGCAAGGTGCCTGTTACGGTGCTCTCGCGCTGCCAGCGTTTTGACCTGCGGCGCGTGCCCCAGTCCGCTCTGGCGGGCCTGTTCGAGCGCATTGCCCAAAAGGAGCAGGTGCGCCTTTCGGATGACGCGCTGGCCCTGATCGCCCGTGCGGCCGATGGCTCGGTGCGTGATGGTCTTTCCCTGCTCGATCAGGCCATTGCACAGGGCGGCGGTGCTGGCTCGGATGCGCTGATCGGGGCGGAAGTCGTGGCCGACATGCTGGGTCTGGCTGACCGTCAGGTGGTGTTCGACCTGCTTGATGCCGCCCTGCGTGGCCAGCCAGATGTCGCGCTGTCGCTCATGGATGCCGCCCATGCCCGTGGTGCGGATGCCGGGCTGGTGCTGGGCGACATGCTTGAGCTTGTGCACACGCTTTCACGCTTGCGGGCGGTGCCTTCGCTCGAACACGCGGCGGATATGCCCGAGGCTGAGCGCGTACGTGGGCAGGAAATGGCGGGTGCGTTCAGCGTGCCGGTGCTCATGCGGGCATGGCAGATGCTGCTCAAGGGCATGCAGGAACTCGATACCGCGCCAGACAGGCGGGTGGCGGCCGATATGGTGCTGATCCGCCTGTGTTACGTGGCCGACCTGCCCTCGCCCGAAGAACTGGTGCGCCATCTTTCCAACGCCGCGCGTGATGGGGCCGAGCCCCGGCCGGATCAGGCGGGGCGGCCCGGCGGCGCAGGCCCTGCGGGTCTGGCGGCTCCTGTTGCAGGTGGGATTGCCTCGGGCGCGCAGGTTCCGGGTGGGGTTGCTGCTGGCAGCGCGCCATCCGCCATGGCCGCGGCTCCGTTTGCCAGTGGCAGCGCTGGCGGTAGTGCGAGTGGCGGTGCAATGGCCAGTGCGGTTACTGATGCACAGGCCATGCCCGCTATGGAGGATGACAGGCCCCGCCTGCGGATGGTCGGTGGCACCGCCATGGCGGTGGAGGCCCTCCCCCCGGTGCCTGAACCCGTGGTGGAACAAGAGCCCGCGCCCCCCGCTATCCCGCGCACATGGCGCGAAACCGTGGCCCTTGTGCGCGATGCGCGTGAGGCGGTGCTGCATGGCCATCTGCGGCATGCGGCCCATCTGGTGTCGTTCGCGTGCGGGCATATTGTTATGCGGCTTGATGCGGGCGCTCCCCCCGATGTCCCCCGCCGCCTGCGACTGGTGCTGGAGCGCGTAACCGGTATTGAATGGCAGGTGGAACTGTCTGAGGCACCGGGTGAGCCCAGTCTGGGCGAGCAGGGGGCCGAGGTTATTCAGTTCCGTCGCAAGGAGGCGGCCTCTCACCCGCTGGTGCAGGCCATTCTTGAGGCTTTCCCCGATGCGGAGCTGGGCGAGGTTTCCGAGCACGGGCTGGACGATTACGGCCTGCCGCCCGAGGAACTGCACACCGCGCTGGCAGCGGATGACCCATCCCTTATGTTCGCGCCGCTGGATGCGGAACTGCTTGACGAGGACGAACGGCCCCATGATCCGGGCCTTTCTCCAGACTGACCCGCATGGCCGCGTAACGGCTGTGCCGGTTTTTAAAACCAGAGGAACCGATCAATGAAAAACCTTGCCTCGATGATGAAACAGGCCACGCAGATGCAGGCCAAAATGGAAGCCATGCAGACCACGCTGGAAGGGATCAGCATTGAAGGGGCTGCGGGCGCAGGCATGGTCACGGTTGTGCTGAGCGGCAAGGGCGACATGCGCTCGATCAAGATCGACCCTTCGCTGGCAGACCCGACAGAAATGGAAATGCTTCAGGACCTGATTATGGCGGCCTGCGCGGATGCCCGCCGCAAGCTGGACGAGCGCGCTGCTGAGGAAATGCAGAAGGTCACTGGTGGGCTTAACCTGCCCGCAGGCCTGAAGCTGCCGTTCTAGGACTGACCGCGCGCGAGGGTGCCGGAATGGGTGGGCAGGAAATAGAGCAGCTTATCCGGCTTCTGGGCCGGTTGCCGGGGTTTGGCCCCCGCTCCGCGCGGCGGGTCGCGCTGTACCTGCTGCGCGAGCCACAGTCCCGCCTTGCGCCGCTGGCCCGCGCCATGGAGCGCGCGGGCGAGGCTATCCGCACCTGCTCCTCCTGCGGAAATCTGGACACGGTGGACCCGTGCCATATCTGCTCCGACCCCCTGCGTGACCGCTCTTTGGTTTGCGTGGTGGAAACTGTGGGAGACCTGTGGGCGCTCGAGCGTGCGGGGGTGCACAGGGGTGTGTATCAGGTGCTGGGTGGCACGCTCTCGCCGCTGGCGGGCACAGGGCCGGAAGACCTCAATACCGCCCCCCTCTTTGCCCGGCTGGAAGCGGGGCAGGTGCGTGAGGTCATTCTCGCACTGGGCGCTACGGTGGAAGGGGCCACAACCCTGCACTGGCTGATGGACCGTCTGGCCCCCTACACGCCCCCGCAGGGTGATGTCACGATCAGCCGTGTTGCGCAGGGCGTGCCCATGGGCGGCGCGCTGGACGTGCTGGATGACGGCACGCTGGCAGCGGCCCTTGGCGCGCGCCGCCCGGCCTGACCCCAAAAGCAATGGAGAACACCACCATGACGATGGATCTGTTTCCTGTATCCGACGCCATGCCACGCCGCGCCCTTGTAACCGGAGGGGCCGCGCGTCTGGGCCGTGCTCTGGTGCTGATGCTGGCTGAAACCGGGTTTGATGTTGCCATCCATTACCGGGGCAATGCCGTGCGGGCGCGTGAAACACAGGCCGAGGTGGAAGCCCTCGGCCGCCGTGCCGTGCTGCTGCATGCCGACCTCGCGCGGGAGGAGGAAACCGCACCGCTGACCGAGCAGGCCATGCAGGCCCTTGGCGGCCCGCTGGGGGTGCTGGTCAATAACGCTTCCACCTTCGAGCGCGACGAGTGGGATGATGCCTCGCTTGAAAGCTGGATGCAGCACATGAAGCCCAACCTGCGCGCACCCTTTGTGCTGATGCAGGCTTTCGCCAAGGCGCTGCCAACAGGGGCGGAGGGCATGGTGCTGAACATGCTGGATGAGCGCGTGTGGTCGCTCACGCCGCATTTCGTCAGCTATACGGTTTCCAAAAGCGCTTTATGGACGCTTACCCGCACCATGGCGCTTGCGCTGGCTCCGCGCCGCATCCGGGTGAATGCCATAGGCCCCGGCCCGGCCCTGCCCAGCACGCGCCAGACCGTGGAACAGTTTGCCCGCCAGTGCGCCTCTGTGCCGCTGGGGCATGGAACCTCCGCGCGGGAAGTGGCGGGTGCCGCCCGCGCGCTGCTGGCACTGCCCTCCGTTACGGGGCAGATGCTCGCACTCGATGGGGGGCAGCACCTGCAATGGTCTCCGGCGATGGCCGCCGGCGACGCTCTGGAAGAATAGAACCATTATGTCCGTTTTCGCTCCCTGGGTGGAAAAGCCGCCCCTGCGCTGCCTGTTCATCAACAACATGCTGCTGGACGCCAATATTGGCGTATTCCCGCATGAGCAGGGGGTAACACAGCGTATCCGCATTTCAGTCTGGTTCGGGGTGGATGACCGGACCGACCTTGAAATCGGGGCGGATGACCTCAGCCGCACGGTGTCTTACGAACAGGTGGTGGTGCTGATCCGTCGGATTGTGGCGGAAGGGCATGTGCGTCTGGTGGAAACACTGGCCGAGCGGATTGCCGCTGGCGTGCTGGCCGATACGCGCGTGCGCGTGGTGCGGGTGCGGATCGAGAAACTGGACGTGTTCGAGGAAATCGAAAGTGTGGGGGTGGAAATCGAACGCCGCCCGTGCAGCCCGTAACTACCGGGGCTGTTTTTTGCCATATCCCCCGCGCTGCCTGATGAATGTGCCGCGCGGGGAAAGCTCTCAATGCGTGTGCCGGTGGTGCAGGTCCGGGTAATGGGCGTGGCGGTGTGTCAGGGCGACATGCTGGTGCCGGTGCGTATGGGGCTCGCCCGTTGGGTCGTTCGGGCCATGGCTGTGCTGGTGGTGGGCGTCGTGCGTGTGGCGGTGCTCATGCTCCATGCTGTCATGCGTGTGGTCATGCTCATGCCGCTCGGTCAGGTGCAGCCACAGGCCTAGCGCCATAAGTCCGCCTGCCAGCACTAGCCGGAGGGTGGGGGCTTCGTGCAGCAGGGGAATGGCCAGACACGCGCCCGCGAACGGTGCCAGCGAGAAATAGGCCCCGGCCCGTGCAGCCCCAAGTGCACGCAGGCCCAGAATAAACAGCACAAGGCTGGCTCCATACCCGGCAAATCCGGTCAGGAGCGCGCCCACTAGCAGGGCAGGCGGTGGAAAACTGGCCCCCGTGGCCAGAGCCAGAGTAAGGTTGACCGTGCCTGCCACCAGCCCTTTTATCAGGGTGATCTGGGTCGGATCAGCGCCTGAAAGACGGGCGGTGGCGTTATTGTCCACCCCCCAGCACAGGCAGGCTCCGGCTATCAGCAGTGCGCCCGTGCTTGCGGTGATACCCGCTCCTGACCACGACAGCACACAGGCCCCGGCAAGAATGGCGAATGCCCCCAGCACAACCCGCCTGTCGGTGTTTTCATGAAAAACACTCCAGGCAATGACCATGGTGGCCAGCCCTTCCAGATTGAGCAGCAGCGAGGCCGAGGCGGCATCCGTATGGGCCAGACCCAGCATAAGCAGGGCAGGCCCGGCCATGCCCCCGGTCATCACGGCCAGCGCCAGCCAGCCAAAATCCGCCCGGCGTAGCGGGGCCTCCTGCGTGTGCAGCGGGCGCAGCCATGTTATGTGGCGCGCCCCGGTGCGCAGGGCCAGAAGCCCAAATCCCGAGCCCAGATAAAGCAGCCCCGCCAGCATGAGCGGGCTGGTTGACCCCAGCAGCAGCTTGGCCAGCGGCGTGCTGGCTCCAAACAGCAGGGCGGAGAGCAGGGCAAGGGCAATACCGGGCGGCGGAGGGGAGGCTGGTTTGGGCATGGTGGCAGGCTCTCACAGAGCAGGACGGATGAAAACCTGAAAATGCGCTCAGCTTTGTGGGGCCGGTGGTGTGGCGTTACAGCCGGGCCCAGCGCTGTCCGTTATGTCCGCAGGGGAGTGTTCGGCACTCTCAGCGTTCTGCATCGCAACGTTGTTTTCAAAACTGTCCAGCACAGCAGTCCAGAAGGCGCGCAGGCTTGGAAAGCGCCCCCAGTTCGGTGGATCATCAATTTCTACTGTCGGGTTGAGATTGATGACAGCCTTGCTGGTGCGCTCGATTTCTTCGTCAGTATAGGAGAGCAATGTCCTTATTTCGCGAATAGTGTCCTGATTGAATATCAGGGTATAATTTTTTGGTGCGTTTCCAATAATTTCAGCCAGTGTCTCGCCATATAGATCGGCATCTTCACCGAACTCGCCGGACTTAAAATCACGCAGGCGGGGGAACATGTCTTCTATATCATTGTTAGAAAAATGCTCTGGGATAAAAGAAAATGTTATGTCTTCAGAGTAATTTTTCACGAGCATTGATGGGTCATTGCCAAGTGCTTTTTTTTGCAGAATAGGTTGGTCAATGCCTGGATTGTCCCAATGGATCAGGTTTTTTATCTCTGGATCATTTGCGAAAATATTTGAAATAAAAATCCAGAACTCCCGGAGATTTTTGAAACAATCAGAATCGGAATGTTTTTCTTTATATTCGGTATTATCGATATGACGGAATACTGCGGTTGCATACTCGATATCATTATCAGAGTACGATAGTAAGTCGTTTAATTGATTTATAATTCTTATTTTTAAAGGGACGCTATATTTCCGTTGCTGCTTGGTGATCTCTCCTATGATTTTTTCGAAAAAATTTACTTTGTAATTTTCGCTCGGTTTGTAAAAAATACTATAAATAATATCGAATTTTTGACTTATATCGAAAGCATGAAAGTTTTTGAGGGTGCGCATGGGGTATTCCATTGGGTTTTATGTGAAAAATCTGATGATATTTTTGTTTGTGTTTTGTGTGGGTAAGTTTTTTCTCCCATTTTTGGGTTATAAATTATTTAATTAATCCATTGTAACACTAAATATATGATAAATCATGCCGTTTAGTGTTTGTTTTTTGATTCTAACCTCAATGTTTGTCGCATGTTTTTTTTGGCGTGTGTTTTTTGATATGACTACAGCTTCTGATCCTGATATTTTTGCTTTAACTTTCATTATTGCACCAACGTTGGCGTTTGCAAGCCAACTATCAATATGTGTCGAATTTGCTTTAATGGCTCGATGAATTTCACGCTCTGCAGCCTCCTTTGTAGTAAAATATGAAAGAAATTCATGTTTTTCTTTTTCGAACCGGCGGTCGATATAAGCTTGGCTTGGGTTAACATGCTTTAACAGGACATGCCCCCCTAACTTGCGGTTATGCGGCGGGGCTTCATGGTGGTGGAGGTCAAGTGTCTCCTGCCGATGGGGGTAGAGAAGGACTTCCTTTTCAGGAATTTTTACTGGTTGGGCTGTTTGTGGCGAAGGCCGGGGAAAGTGCTCAGGGGTTATGTTGTCGTTTTTGAAGGACAGGCGACTTGCATCGGCAGCCGCTACGCGCAGTGCTCGTGTAGCGCCGAAATGGGCCGCGGCATGTATAATGCCGTCGGGAAGCATGGCATCAGCGGCCATTCCCACAAGATTGACGACAGCAGGGGGGGCATGGGCTTTCTGTGCTGCGGCGCGGGCCATACGTTCGGTCCGGGTTTCTGAAGCCGTGCCGGTGCGCCAGGCGCGTTGCCCGGCAGTTACCATGTCGATGCCGTGAGCGGTAAGGGCAACCCCGCCGACTTTGCTGAGTATGGGCTCAGGGCTGCCGAGCAGGGCGGCTCCCCCGGCAACTTCCGCCATGCCAAGACCGATGGTTAGGAGGCCTTCTGCTTTATTTATACTCTTCTGGCTCGGCAGATAGGGCCGGACAATGTTGACGAGCTGACGTTCGGTCATGACGAATGTCAGAGCGGGTTGCCGATGGGTCGTTTGCATGGAGTGTCCTGAAAGGCAGACACAAAAAAAGCCCGCCGGTGAGGGCGGGCTTGCTGTGTCGCATAGGTGATCCCGTGCCGTAGCTAGGCAACGGTGTCTTGCGGGATCATGATTTTACGGAGAAGCTTCGCTACTGCGTATGACAGTACGAATACTATCTAATCTCTAGCAAAAGCTGTGCGCGGGTGGCCAGAGAAAAGCAGAGTCGTGCCAGTATAAAACGTGCCGGCATAAAAAAAGCCTGACCATGGAGTATGGTCAGGCTCGATAACGCCAGTGTGTTCACACCCGCTTTACGGGAGCCCGCAGCGGGTGTGGGTCAGGCGGTATGTGTCAGGATTCGTGATCTTCGGAATCGGAGCTGACATCGATATCGGAGCTGATGTCGTCGTCGTCATCGTCCAGATCGGTCGAATCCTCCATCACGTCATCATCATCTTCGTCGGTATCGGTGTCGAGATCGATATCCTCGTCATCTTTCTTGACGGGGGTCACGCTTGCCGTGCTGGCCGACAGGCTGTCCACGCTGCGGCGCAGGCGGGGAACCAGTGCGGGCTGTTCTGTACCGCATTTGGGGCAAACTGCGGGAACGCGGCTCAGGTCGTAAAAGCGGGCACCGCAGGAGACGCAGACGCGTTTGGTGCCGAGATCGGGCTGGGTCATCTTGCTACCTGTCGATCCTGATCAGAAGGATGTCTGATCAAACAAGGAAGGGGGCGCACACCCCCGGAAAATACGGTCAAATCCGTCGGGCTGCCGCCAGGGCGCGCAGCCGGTGAGAATCGACCGGAAGCTAGAGCGAGGCCACATGCCATTGTGTTCTCACTCATGTCAAACCCGAAGGTGGGGGTAGTGTGCATTTTTCCGTGTCTGCCGTGTTGTGGCGGCGTCTGCAGGGGGTGGTTTTTATGGTGTAACCACCCTGTGGCGGATTGACTTGCGCGCGTGAGCGCCGGAATGAACAGGGTATGACACATGCACCTGCTTCCGCCTCCCGTCCGCTTACCGTGGCGCGTCCCGCTGCCCCGCTGGGTGGTGTCATCCGTGTGCCGGGTGACAAGTCCATCAGCCATCGTGCGCTCATGTTCGCCGCTCTCGCGCGCGGACAAACCACGATTTACCATCTGCTCGAAGGCGAGGACGTGCTGCGCACCGCCGCCGCCATGCGCGCGCTGGGTGCGCAGGTGGAGCAGCAGGGGGCGCTCTGGGTCGTATCCGGGCCGGGAGTCGGGCAGTTGAGCGAACCGGCTGACGTGCTGGATATGGGCAATTCCGGCACGGCGGCGCGGCTGCTTTCTGGTATTTTGGCCAGCCACGGCATGGCCTCCGTCATGACGGGTGATGCCAGCCTGCGCCGTAGGCCCATGAAGCGCGTGACAGACCCGCTGGCCGCTACCGGGGCAACTTTCATTACCCGCGAGGGCGGTCGGCTGCCGCTGGCCATACGGGGGCAGGCCAACCCACCCGCGCTGGATTACCGTCTGCCGGTGGCCTCCGCACAGGTTAAATCTGCTGTGCTGCTGGCGGGGCTGAACGCCACAGGCACCACACGTGTGGAAGAGCCCGTGCCCACGCGTGACCATACTGAAAACATGCTGCGCTATTTCGGCGCGAAGGTTGAGGTCGAAATCACTCCTGAAGGCGGGCGTATCATCCGCCTTGAAGGCCGCCCCGATCTGGTAGCCCCCGAGGGAGGGCTGTTTGTTCCGGCGGACCCGTCCTCCGCCGCGTTTCCGCTGGTGGCGGCGCTGCTGGTGCCGGGGTCTGACATTACCCTGACGGATGTAGGGCTCAACCCGCTGCGGACAGGCCTGTTCACCACCCTGATGGAAATGGGCGCTCAGGTGGATGTGGTGGAAAAAGCATCCTCCGGTGGCGAACCCGTGGGCGATCTGCGCGTGCGGGCCTCTGCCCTGCATGGGGTTGTGGTTCCCGCCGCCCGGGCTCCGTCGATGATTGATGAATACCCGGTTCTGGCCGTGGCGGCAGCGCATGCCAAAGGCATTTCGCGCTTTTGCGGGCTGGAAGAACTGCGGGTGAAAGAAAGCGATCGCCTGTCCGCCACCGTGGCCCTGCTGCGTGAAAACGGCGTGCGGGCCGAAGTCGAGGGGGATGACCTTGTGGTGCATGGCACGGCGGGCGCCATACCCGGCGGCGGGCTGGTTACAACCCATATGGACCACCGGCTGGCCATGAGTGCCTCTGTCATGGGGCTGGTAGCCGAAAAGCCCGTGCGGATTGATGATACCGCGTTTATCGACACCAGCTTTCCCGGATATCTGACGCTGATGAACCAGCTTGGTGCGGGGTTTGCCCAATGAGCGGCACGCAGGACACCAGTATGGCGCGCGGCGGCCCCGTTATTGCGGTGGATGGTCCGGCGGCGGCGGGTAAGGGCACATTGGCGCGGCGTCTGGCCGAGGCTCTGGGCCTGCCTTATCTGGATACCGGGCTGCTGTATCGCGCCGTGGGGCGTCTGGCGCTGGATGCCGGGCGCAATCCGGCGGACCCCGCACAGGATATTGCCCAGACCCTCAGCCCCGATGCCCTGCGCCGGTCTGACCTGCGCGCCCCTGAGGTTGCGGCGGCGGCCAGTAAGGTAGCGGCACAGCCACTGGTGCGCGCGGCCTTGGTTGAAACCCAGCGCCGTTTCGCGCGCGAGCGTGGGGCCGTGCTGGATGGGCGCGATATCGGCACGGTGATTTTTCCTGATGCCGATTTCAAGCTGTTCATTACCGCCTCGCCCGCCACACGCGCCCTGCGGCGCTTTTTGCAGACAGGGGGCGATGTCTCGGCTCCGGAGGCTCCGCAGCAACTGCACGAGATGGAAGAAGCCCTGCGCGCGCGTGATGCGGCGGATGCCGGGCGCGAAACCGCCCCCCTGTGCATTGCCGAGGATGCCTGCGTGATCGAAACCGATACGCTGGATGCCGCCGCCGTACTGGCCGAGGCCCTGCGGCTGGCCCGGGCGCGACTCGCTGGAGAAACAGTGGGCTGAGGCCTTTCCCGCCCCGGTCTCGGCTTTACGCCCCGGCAGCATGGGGGAGCAGGCCGGGCCTGAACGGTCTGGAAACTTTGGTGATTTTGCCCGCGCAACACACGGGCTTTTATCGTGTGGCTGGGGGCGGGGGCGTATGAATGCCTCATGCCCGTTTGTTTGAGTTGACAAACCCTGCCCGCGTGGTCTCTGTGCAATCATGGTTTGCCCGGATAACGCGGGCAATCAGGGTCGGCTGTCTTATGCGGCCGGCGTAGACAAGGTCTGCACTACAGTGGTGGGGGAAGGCTCCCGCTTGCTGGCCAGACAAGACGTGCCGCGTCATGCGGGGCGCAGGAACAGCCCGTCCGCCCCAACAAGGGAGCCGGTTCGGTGCAGGATTAACGGTTACACATGGCTTCAGCCACCCTTGATGCCACGGATCATTTCCGCGGCGAAGATTTTGCATCCCTTCTTGACGAAACCCTGGGCCGCGACACCGGCTTCGACGGGTCCGTTGTCCGTGGCCGTATCGTCCGTCTGACGGATGACTACGCGATCGTTGATGTCGGCCTGAAGAGCGAAGGCCGCGTGGCCCTGCGCGAATTCGCCCCCCCCGGCGCCAAGCCCGAAATCCAGCCCGGCGACGTGGTGGAACTGTATGTCGAACGGTATGAAGACCGTGACGGCAGCATTGTTCTGTCCCGCGAGAAGGCCCGCCGCGAAGAAGCCTGGACCAGCCTGGAAAAGGCGTTCGAGGCCAACCAGCGCGTGAACGGCACCATCTATGGTCGCGTCAAGGGCGGCTTTACGGTGGATCTGGGCGGCGCCATGGCGTTCCTGCCCGGCAGCCAGGTGGATATCCGCCCCGTGCGCGATGTCGGCCCGCTGATGGGTGTTCCCCAGCCTTTCCAGATCCTGAAGATGGATCGTGCCCGTGGCAACATCGTTGTGTCGCGTCGCGCCGTGCTGGAAGAAACCCGCGCCGAACAGCGCAGCGAGCTGATCCAGGGTCTGACCGAAGGCATGATCCTCGATGGCGTGGTCAAGAACATCACCGACTACGGCGCGTTCGTGGATCTGGGTGGCGTCGATGGCCTGCTGCATGTGACCGACATCGCCTGGAAGCGTATCAACCACCCGTCCGAAGCGCTGCAGATCGGCCAGCCCGTGCGCGTGCAGGTAATCCGCTTCAACTCCGACACGCAGCGTATCTCGCTGGGCATGAAGCAGCTTGAAGCTGATCCGTGGGAGAACGTGGCGCTTAAGTACCCGCCGGGTGCCCGCTTCACGGGCCGCGTGACCAACATCACCGATTACGGCGCGTTCGTCGAGCTGGAACCGGGTGTCGAAGGTCTGGTGCACGTGTCCGAAATGTCCTGGACGAAGAAGAACGTCCATCCGGGCAAGATCGTCGCGACTTCTCAGGAAGTGGACGTGATGGTTCTGGATGTGGACAGCGCCAAGCGCCGTATCTCTCTGGGTCTCAAGCAGGTTCAGCGCAACCCGTGGGAGCAGTTCGCCGAAGAGTACAAGGTCGGTTCGACCGTGGAAGGCGAAATCCGCAACATCACGGAATTCGGCCTGTTCATCGGCCTGTCCGCGGATATCGACGGCATGGTTCACATGTCCGACCTGTCCTGGGACGAAGCTGGCGAAGAAGCCATGAAGCACTACGAAAAGGGCCAGGTCGTAAAGGCCAAGGTTCTGGACGTGGATGTCGAGAAAGAGCGTATCTCTCTCGGTATCAAGCAGCTTCAGGAAGACCCGGCAGCCGATGCCCTCGCAACCATCCAGAAGGGCACCATCGTCACCTGCATCGTGACGGCTGTTCAGTCCAACGGGATCGAAGTGAAGGTGGACGACGTTCTGAGCGGCTTTATCCGTCGTGCAGAACTGGCCCGCGACAAGGCCGAGCAGCGCCCCGAGCGCTTCGCGGTTGGTGAGCGCGTGGATGCCAAGGTGGTGTCCGTTGACCGCGCTTCCCGCAAGGTGGCCCTGACCATCAAGGGTCGCGAGATGGAAGAAGACAAGCAGGCTATCAGCGACTACGGTTCCGCTGACAGCGGTGCGTCCCTCGGTGATATCCTCGGCGCGGCTATCCGTCGTCGTAACACCGAAGACTGATCCTGATCGGTCGGTGCCGGGGGCAACCCCGGCGCTGGCTGGTGCAGGCCGGTTTCGGCTTGAATACAAAAAAGGCGTCGCGGTTTTCGCGACGCCTTTTTTTTATGCCCGGTTTTTATGGGGGCAGATTTTACAGAACTGGGTCGTCATGGCCGGTCATTTCGCGGCGGATATAGCGCATGGGCACAAGCCCACGGCTGAGCAGGCCATCATGGAAGGCGTGGAGCGAGAAGTCTTTCCCGGCGGTTTTCTGCATGTCTGCGCGCAGGTGCAGGATCATGAGCTTGCCTAGAAGATAGGAGTAATAGCCGGGGTCCATCGTGCCCCGGCGGGCTTCCTTATAGGCGGCGGTGGGGCTCTGGTAGCATTCATGCTGCATCAGGGCGGTGGCATCCTGCACGCTCATGTTCTGGGCATGCAGGCCAAAGGCTACCAGAAAACGGCAGTCACGCAGCAGGGCATCCTGCAACTGGGCCAGATGCAGGCGCGGCGTGGCACCATGAAAGCCCTGCTCTACCATCATCTGCTCAACATAATGCGCCCAGCCTTCGGTGGTGGCGTAGGACTGCGCGCTCTTGCGGGTGAGCGACCATTGCGGGTTGGCGCGCAGGTATAGCCCCTGCACGAAATGCCCCGGCATGGCCTCGTGTATGGTGGTGTCGAGCATGGTGGGCGTGTTGGCGTTGCCCATCGCCTCTTCAATACTGTCGGCATTGCTGCCCAGCGCTATGGGCGTGATGTAGTAATAGGATGTGGTGGCCACGCGCT
This sequence comes from Acetobacter papayae, assembly GCF_047721125.1. Classification (NCBI taxonomy): domain Bacteria; kingdom Pseudomonadati; phylum Pseudomonadota; class Alphaproteobacteria; order Acetobacterales; family Acetobacteraceae; genus Acetobacter; species Acetobacter papayae. The sequence continues at coordinate 13,356 of NZ_JBDNWF010000038.1, forward strand.
CGAACGGGCCGGGCCAGTCCGTGGCGGCGGTGATCAGCGAGCGCTCGAAGGCGGGCGTGCTGGTGACCACGGGCAGGGTCATGGCGGGCAGTGTTACCAGTTTGTGCGCCACCACAAAACGCTGCGCGTCCACAAGCTGGTTCTGCACAAGCGGGATCAGCCCATCGGGAAAAGTATGGTCGCGGCGCAGATTGTCCAGCGCGCGCTCGGGGTGCAGGGGGTTTACGGCCCGCGCGGCATCATCGAGCGCTGCCTGATCGTGGCGGAGCTGGTCGCGCCCGGCGGCAATTACCTGCTCCAGTGGCTGGTGCACGCCTTCGGTGGCCAGCATGGCGTTGAGTGTATCGGCCCCCAGCACAAAGGAGCCATCGGGCTTGAGCGTGCCAAGATAGCGCTGGTAGGCGTTCAGAGCGGCCAGAGCGCTTTTGGTGCTGGCCCGTAGCTCGGCCCGTGCCTTGCGGTCGGGGATGGCATCAAAAGCCGCGGGAATGACCTGTTCCACGAAGCTGAGTGCTCCGGCCAGATCTTCCTGCGCGATTTCGATGAAGATATCAGGCACATGCGTCAACTGGGCCTCGCCAGTGGCCAGCATGCCCGGAATCTGTCGCTCGCGGGCAATGACGGCGCGCAGCCTGTCACCCACGGGGGCGAAGTTCCTGTCCACCAGACTATACAGCCCGTCCGTGGCCAGATTGACGTAAAAATCCGGGTTGTGGAGGAAAGGCTGAACCTGTTCGTTTTCGATCAGGCTCAGGTCTATTTCACCCAGCAGGATGTCGCGGTCGTCCTGCCTGTCGGGTGGCAGGGCCGAAACATCCAGCGCGGCCAGTGCCGTGCGTTCGGCATGTAGCCGGTCGGTGCGGGCGTTGATGGCGGCAAGGCTGGTATTGTCCAGCAGGCTGTCTGATGTGTGGATGCCAAGCTGTGTGGCACTGACCGGGCTGTCTGCCCATTCGGCCTCAAAATGCGCTTTTTCCAGCGTGTCGAGTGTGGCGGCGGTATCGGCATGGGCCATGCTGGTGGCCAGCAGGGCCATGGCGGCTCCGGCCATCAGGCTCGTGCGTATGCCGGTGCGTTTTCGGGTCTGGTTTTTTGCATGGGGCTGAGCGGGGCGGCCAGCCCGGTTCGGTAACGTAATGTCTGAGAGCATGCGAGGCCCGGCGCGGGTAGGTGGCGGCGGCCACGCGCCGCCAGCGTCACCCGGCGGAAAGCCGGGTGAGGAAGTGGGCCAGGGGCAGAGCCTAGTCGGCGGCCAACGGCATGTTCAGCGCGCTCATGGCGCGGGTTACGTGGTCTTCCATGGCGTTGGTGATCTTGTCCACCTGCTTGGCAAAGATATGATCAGCCTCGGGGAAGACGCGGTAATCCACCTCAACCCCTTTCTGGGTGTTGAGCTTGTCCACCAGCTTATGGATAGCGGGTTCGGGGGCGAGTTCGTCCTTACCGCCAGCAATCATCAGCCCGCCACATGGACAAGGTGCGAGAAAGCCGAAATCATAATGGGCGGCGGGGGGAGCAATGCTGATCCAGCCGGTAATTTCCGGACGGCGCATCAGAAGCTGCATGCCCACGAACGCCCCGAAGGAATACCCCGCAATCCACAGACCGCTGGCATTGGGGTTGACCATCTGCATCCAGTCCAGAGCGGCGGCAGCATCTGAAATTTCGCCAATACCACCATCAAACCGGCCTTGTGAGCGTCCGACTCCGCGCGAGTTGTACCGCATGACCGAGAAACCCATTTTCTCGAACGAACGGTAAAGCCCGTAGGTAATGCGGTTGTTCATGGTGCCGCCGTGCAGCGGGTGTGGGTGCAGCACGAGGGCAAGCGGGGCGTTGGGCTCGTTGGAGTGGTGGTAGCGCCCTTCAAGACGCCCGTCCGGGCCGGCAAACATAACCTCTGGCATGTAGGTTCCGCTTGATCATGGGACACGCCCAGGGGCATGGCGCGTCCAGGTTTGATAACTGTTCGTGCGGGGAGCGATGCCACGCTCCGTGCCCGAACATGCAGGCCACGGCCCGCGGGCAGGTCAGTTCAGCGCGAGTCTTTTGCGGTCAGGGCGCATCCTGTGCGTTTCCTGGCATTGACCTTGCGCGCGGGGCAGGCATAATCCATTCCGTGCCATGTTGCGTATGGCATGGTGCCTGATCAGGGCTCCTGATCTGTTGGACAGGCAATGCCCCGTGGTGCTGACCATGTGGCTTCTATAGCGGCTGTGTGGTTCGTATTTCCACATAAATCGTGATAATACCTGTCTTGCGTCCCAGGCAGAATATTCCGGAAAGCATTCCATGCCCCCTTCACCCGATGATGGTGCGGCCCATGCCGTCTATCTTGACGCCAACGCTACCGAGCCTTTGAGGCCATCCGCTGCTACCGCCATGCTGGAAGCAGCAGCGCTTGCGGGCAACCCGTCCTCCGTTCATGCGCAGGGGCGCAAGGCGCGCGCCCTGCTGGAGGATGCGCGCGCAGTTATTGCCCGCAGGCTCGATGCTGACCCGCTGAACTGCGTCTTTACCTCGGGCGGGACCGAGGCAAACGTGCTGGCCCTGCACGGTTTTGCACCGGGGCGACGTATTCTGGTGGGGCGTACCGAGCACGATGCGGTGCGCCGGGGTGCGCCCGAAGGCGCTGCGCTGGAATGGCTGGAGGTGGATGCCAGCGGACAGGTGCGGCTTGACCTGCTGGAAGAAACACTGGCCCGGCCCCATGCCCTGCCCGCTCTTGTGTGTCTGATGCTGGCCAATAACGAAACCGGGGTGCTGCACCCTATGGCTGAGGTGGCGCGGCTGTGCGCGCGGTATGGCGCGCATTTGCATGGCGATGCGGTGCAGGCCGTAGGGAGGATCGACGTGGCGCTGCATGCGGGCGGCTTTGGCAGTCTGGCGTGTTCGGGGCACAAGCTGGGTGGCCCCAAGGGGGCCGGTGCCCTGCTGCTGGCCGGGCCTGCGCCGCGTGCGCTGGCCCCGCTCTTTGTGGGGGGCGGACAGGAACAGGGGCGGCGCGGCGGCACACAGGCCCTGCCCGCCATAGCGGGTATGGCCCGCGCTCTGGAAGAAGCACTGGACACCCCGGCTGACCACGCTCCCCTGCGTGACAGGCTGGAGCAGGCCGCGCGTGATGCCGGGGCTGTCGTGTGTGGTGGTGCAGCTCCCCGGCTGGCCAATACGAGTTGTCTGGCTTTGCCGGGCCTGCGTGCGCAGGGGCAGCTTATGCGGCTTGATCTGGAAGGATTCTGTGTTTCGGCGGGGTCTGCCTGTTCATCGGGCAAGGTGGCCTCCTCGCATGTGCTGGAAGCCATGGGGCTGGAGGAACTGGCTGGGCAGGCCATTCGTGTCTCCCTGCCATGGAATGTCAGGCCGGGTGATGTCGAACGGTTTGCCGCCGCCTATACGCGACTGGCCGCAGGGCGTGCGCAGGGGGCCAGCGCTGTTGCGGTTGCCGGAGGACTGGTGTGAGCACGCTGTATTTCGACCACGCCGCCACCACCCCGTGCGACCCGCGCGTGCGGGCCGTGCTGGCCCATGCGCTGGAGGCGGAAAACGCCAACCCTCATAGCAATGCCCATGCCAGTGGCCGGGCGGCGGCGGACAGGGTGGAGCAGGCGCGGGCTGATGTTGCAGCGCTGATCGGGGCGCAACCGCGCGAGATCGTGTTCACCTCCGGGGCGACCGAGGCCAATAATCTCGCCATCAAGGGGGCTGCGCGGCATCTGGCTGCGCGCGGTTCGGAACGGCGGCGGGTAATCACGGTCGCCACTGAACATAAATGTGTGCTGCAAAGCGTGCTGGATCTGGCGCGCGAGGGGTTTGAGCCGGTTATCCTGCCTGTAGGCGCGCAGGGCCAGCTTGACCCGCAACATCTGGCCCGCGCCCTTGAGGTGCCCACCGCACTGGTGTCGATTGCTGCGGCCAATAACGAAACCGGGGTGTTGCACGACCTTGCCACGCTCGGGCCGATAGTGGAGGCGGCGGGCGCGCTGCTGCATTCCGATCTGGCGCAGGCGGCAGGCAAGATCGCGCTGGATGTGCGGGGGCTCAATCTGGCTCTGGCTTCCATTTCCGCCCACAAGATGTATGGCCCCAAGGGTGTGGGCGCGCTGTTCATGCGCCACCGCCCCCGCGTGCGGGTGGAGCCACTGTTTTCTGGCGGCGGGCAGGAACGCGGCGCGCGCTCGGGCACATTGCCGGGCTTTCTGCTGGCCGGGTTTGGCGAGGCCTGCCGGATTGCCATGGCAGAGCAGGCGCGCGATGCGCGGCATCTGGCCGAACTCCAGCAGGTGTTTATGACACGGCTGGATGCGGTGCTGCCCGGCTGCGTGCTCAATGCGGCACAGGCCGAACGCCTGCCGGGTATTTTCAGTGTGCGTCTGCCAGAGGGCCTTCGCGCCATGGATGTGCTGGCCGCCATGCCAGACCTCACAGCCCCTGCGGTAAAAGGCGAGCAAAAACAGGCGGATAATGAGGAGGACTGTCTGGAGGCCTCTCTGGGTTCAGCCTGTTCCTCGGCGGAACTGGCGCCGTCTTACGTGCTGGAGGCCATGGGCCTGAGCCGCGATGAGGCCGCAAGGAGCTTGCGTCTGTCCCCCGGACGTTTTACCTCAGCCGCCGAAGCGCTGCGCGCGGCGGACAGCCTCGCACGCGTGGCTGTCCGGGTTCGGGACAGCGGCGTGACCATGAAAGCCGGGGCCAGTGAGCCCTGAGTGCTGGCACGGTCTGTAAAATTCTTACTGGCAGGACGGATACCAATGCCCCAGATGACGTTTGTTGAACAGGACGGGACGGAACACACGGTCGATGCGCCGGTGGGCCTGTCGGTGCTGGAAATCGCCCACAAGCACGATATCGACATTGAAGGCGCGTGCGAAGGCTCGCTGGCCTGTGCAACCTGTCACGTTGTGGTTGATCCGGCCTGGGCCGAAAAACTGTCCACCCCGACTGATGATGAGGAAGATATGCTCGACCTCGCCTTTGGTCTGGAAAAAACATCCCGCCTTGGCTGCCAGATCGTCATGACTGACGCGCTGGACGGTCTGGTGGTGCGTCTGCCCAGCAAGGGCTGAAGAAAGAAAACAGGGGGTAAACAGCGTCCATGCGCGTTCTTGTAGCCATGTCCGGGGGGGTGGACAGTTCCGTGGTGGCCGCCCGCCTGCTGGAGGAAGGCCACGAGGTCGTGGGCGCGACCCTGCAACTGTACGACTCGCGCGCACCCGCTAAAAAAGGGGCGTGCTGCGCAGGGCAGGACATCCGCGATGCGCGAGCCGTGGCCGACAGGCTGGGTTTCCCGCATTATGTGATTGATGCCGAGCAGCGCTTTACCAACAGCGTGATCGAGCGTTTTGCCGATGCCTACGCGCAGGGCGAAACCCCGGTGCCGTGTGTGGCCTGTAATCAGGGCGTGAAATTTACCGACCTGCTGGGCCTTGCGCGCGAAATCGGGGCGCAGGCCATGGCGACCGGCCATTACGTGCGCCGGATCGAAGGGCCGGAGGGGGCTGAACTGCACCGCCCGGTTGATATCGAGCGCGACCAGAGCTGGTTCCTGTTCGCCACCACACGCGATCAGCTTGAATTCCTGCGCTTTCCGCTGGGTGACATGCCCGACAAGGCCGCGGTCCGGCGCGAGGCGGAACGCTATGGCCTGGTGGTGGCGGGCAAGCCCGACAGTCAGGATCTGTGCTTTGTAACCGATGGCTCCTATGTCGATCTGGTTGAGCGCATGCACCCCGAAATGGCCGGGCCGGGCGAGATTGTGGACCGGCAGGGCCGTGTAGTGGGCCAGCATGAAGGCGTGATGCGCTTTACCGTGGGCCAGAGCAAGCGGCTGGGTAATGCTGCGCGGCTGGAAGGCGAACGCCAGATGGTGGTGGGCGTGGAACCGGCGCATAGGCGGGTGATTATCGGCCCGCGCGCGCAGGCCAGCGTGCAGGCCCTGTCCGTACGGGATGTGAACTGGCTGGTGGATGCCCCGCCCGAAGGGCTTGTCTGCCGGGTGCAGATGCGCGCACGTGAGGCCCCTCGCCCCGCCCGCGTGGTGCCAACCCCCGATGGCGCGCGCGTGCTGCTGGAAGAACCGGCCATGCCCGCACCCGGTCAGGCCTGTGTGTTCTATCAGGACAGCCGTATTCTTGGGGGTGGGTTTATCCGCCGTGCGGAGCCGCAGGGCGATCAGGACGCGGCGCAGGCCGCAGGAGCAAAAGCACATGGCTGATGGGCGTCTGGTAATCGGCACGCGGCGGTATTCATCATGGTCGCTGCGGGGCTGGCTTTCCGTGCGTCTGGCCGGGCTGGATGTGGATGTGCAGGCCCTGCGTCTGGCCGGTGGCGGCAAGACAGTCGCCCTCAAGACGCTCTCCCCCAATGGCTGCGCACCTTATCTGGAGCATGCGGGTATTGCGGTGTGGGACTCGCTGGCCATTGCCGAATACTGTGCGGAACTGGCTCCGGCCCTGTGGCCGCAGGACCGCGCGGCGCGGGCGCATGCCCGCTCCATTTCAGCGGAAATGCATTCAGGTTTTCGCGCGGTGCGCTCGGCGCTGCCCATGAATCTGGGCCGGGTTAACTGCCCGCTGGCCGCCGGGCTGGATGAGGACACCCAGCGCGATATCGCCCGGATCGATACGATCTGGACCAATACGCGCAACCGCTACGGGGCAGAGGGGCCGTATCTGTTTGGGGCGGTTTTCTGCAATGCCGATGTGGCGTTTGCGCCGGTGGTCAGCCGTTTTGCTTCCTATGCCGTGCCGGAGCTGTCCGATGTCTCCCACGCTTATATGCGTGCAGTGCAGGAGCACCCGCTCATGCGTGAATGGGCGGCGGATGCGGCGCAGGAGCCACAGGACTGGCAGCTTGAAATGTACGAATCCCTGCGCTGAACAGCGCGGGGTTTCGGCAGGGGGCCACCATGGGGGTAATGCACGCGCCGCTTACGGCCGACACTGCGCGGGAGCCGGGGCAGCCAGCGGGTGGACAGGCCCTGCGGGTCATGACGGTGCTTTCCCCGCGTGAGCGGTTTGCACCGGGTGAGTGTGGGGCCATAGGGCTGCTGGTGCGGCGTCTGGCCACGCCGGGCGAGGTGGTGGTGGGCACCGCCCCACAGGGCGTCTCGTTTGCCGATGTGGCGTTCAGGCCCGTGCCGCCGGTGTTTTCGTGGCGTGGCGGGCGGGTGCGCTACCGCAAAGGGGTGGCGCGGCTTGTCCGTGAACTCCGTCCCGATCTGGTGGAGGTGCATAACCGCCCTGATCTGGCGCTTGCCCTGCGCCGCCGGTTTCCGGCCCTGCCTGTCGTGCTGGTTCTGCATAACGACCCCTGCACCATGCGCCGGGCGCGCAAGCCTGCCGAGCGCGAGCATCTGGCCCGTGCTGTGGCGGTTGTGGCGGTATCAGAGTGGGTCAGGCAGCGCTTTGTTAGTCAGGGCGTTGGGGGGTGCGTGTCTATCCTGCCCAATAGTCTCGACCTTGAGGCCCTGCCCGAGTCCCTGCCTGCCGCCGAGCGCGAAAACCTTGTGCTATTTGCCGGGCGTGTGGTGGCCGACAAGGGGGCGGATGCGTTCGTGGCCGCCTGTGCCACCCTCCTGCCTCGTTACCCGGAATGGCGGGCGCAGATTCTCGGTGCGGATGATTTTGGCGAGCATACGCGTGAGACGCCGTTTTTGCGGGGTTTGCGCCCGCAGGCACAGGCTGCCGGTGTCGCGCTGGAGGGGTATCGCCCCCATGATGCCGTGCTCAAGGCCATGAGCCGGGCCGCCATTGTGGTTGCCCCCAGCCGCTGGGGCGAGCCGTTTGGCATGGTAGCGCTGGAGGCCATGTGCTGCGGCGCGGCCCTGCTGGTGTCGCCCAATGGTAATCTGCCCGAACTGGCCGGGCAGGCCGCTCTCTATGCCGACCCGGATTCGCTGCCCGAACTGGTGTCAGCCCTTGAAAGCCTGATGGACGATGTGGGCCTGCGCGCGCGTCTGGGGCAGGCGGGGCAGGAGCGCGCCGCTCGTTTTGACTGCCGCACCATGCGCGCTATCCGTGCCGAACTGCATGCCGAGGTTGTGCGTGCATGGCCGGGGAAAGGCCTTTTCAACGCCTGACAACCTCCGGGTGCCAGACCCCGCCTGCACACAATCGCGCAAGGGGGTGGAAAAGCGGGATGCCAGAGGGCGAAGCGGATGTGCTAATCCGGATTCATGGCGTTGTCTGCATCGCCTGATTTTTCGCGTTACGGAATTCATTCATGCTGTTCGTGCCTCTGTCCCGTCTTTGCCGTGCCTTTGTGGTTTTGCAGGTTCTGCTGTCTGTGCTGGCGGTGGGCGTGCTGCCGGGCTCTGTCAGGGCGGCGGAAAGCCCGGCGGTCATTACCCCGCACACCATCGCGACACTGATAACCGCAACGGATACGGTGCGGGTTGGCACCGCCCTGCCTGTGGCGCTGCGCCTGCGGCTGCAACCGGGGTGGCATACTTACTGGCGCAATCCGGGTGATGCGGGCGAGCCGGTGGCCGTACGGCTTGTGGCACAGGGCGCGCTGTCAGGGCAGACAGAGACAATCCTGTGGCCCACGCCCATACGGATCAGGGCGGCCTCGCTCATGTCTTACGCCTATATGGGCGATGTGGTGCTGCCGCTGTCCCTGCCGCTGGTGGTGCCGCCGGGTAGCGGGGCATCGGGCGATACGGTTGTTGTGCACGCGCATGCAAGCTGGCTGGTGTGCGCGGTTGTGTGCGTGCCCGAGGAGGCCGAGTTGTCGCTGTCCCTGCCGCGTGTTGCGGAAGGGGACGGGCTGGTGAATTCCGCTCAGGCGGGGCTGTTTGCCAGTGCCGCGCGCGCTACACCCGGCCAATCGCCCTATCAGGCGGTTATTGGCTCGGATGGTGTCATGCGGCTGAGTGGTGCCGGGCTTTCCGCCAGCACGGTGCGTGCGGCATGGTTCATGGCTGACCAGCCGGGGCTGATCGACCCGGCAGCCCCGCAGAACGAGCGCGTGCAGGATGGCGCGGTGCTGCTGCACCTCAAACCGCTGCCTGATTTTACGCCCGGCCATGATTTGTCCGGTGTTGTGGTGCTGCAAAGCCCGGCAGGGGCGGAGCAGGCGGTAGTCCAGACAGTGCGCCGCGTGGCAGGCCCGGTTGAAGAGGCCGCCAGTGCCGGAGTGGCCAGTACAGCGGCTCGGGCAGCGGGCATAGCTGCACCGGAGGGGGCCGCTACTCCTGCCGGGCAGGCGGGTGGCCAAGGTCTGGCGGATATCATGCGGCTGGCGCTGTTCGGGTTGCTGGGTGGGCTGGTGCTTAACCTCATGCCCTGTGTTTTTCCGGTGCTGGCCATGAAAGCGCTTTCGGTCGCGCGGCTGGGGCGTGCGGGGCGTGCGGCCCAGCTCTGGGGGGGCGCAGGCTACGCGTTGGGCGTTATGGCCACCTTCATGGCGCTGGGTGGGGGCATGATGGCCCTGCGTGCGGGGGGCAGGGCTGCGGGGTGGGGCTTTCAGTTCCAGTCACCGCTCTTTGTTACCTTTGTTACGTGGCTGCTGTTTGTCATGGCGCTCAATTTGCTGGGGGTGTTCTCTTTCATGCCTTTCGCGCTGCGTGCGCCGCGTCAGGCCGAGGTTTCGGCCGAAGGGGCGGGCGGGCTGCGCTGGCATGATGTGCTGACGGGCGTGCTGGCCGTGCTGGTGGCTACACCCTGCACCGCGCCGTTCATGGGGGTAGCGGTAGCGGGAGCGCTGTCCGGGCCGCCAGTGGCGGGGCTTGTGGTGTTTGCCTTCATGGGGGTTGGGCTTGCCGCTCCGCTGGTGCTGCTGATGCTGGCCCCCGGTGTGGCGGGCTGGCTGCCCCGCCCCGGCGGGTGGATGATCTATCTGCGGCAGTCTCTGGCCTTTCCGTTGCTGGGCACCTGTGTGTGGTTTTTCTGGGTGATTGTGATGGAAGGCGGCGGCCAGACCGTGCTGCCGGTCGGGGCGGGGCTGGTGTTGTTAGGGTTTGCCGCGTGGCTGTATGGCGTGGCACAGGCCGAGCAGGCGCGCGCTGGCCACTCCCGCGCGCAAGGGGCGCTGCACGGGCTGGCGCTGCTTGGTTTTCTGGCGGCCATGGCGCTGCTGCCCAGCCTGCGCGCGTTACCGCCCGCACATACGGCGGGCATGGCGCTGCCTGAAGGGGTCGAGGCCTTCACGCCTGCGCGTTTTGCGGCCCTGCGCGCGCAGGGCGAGCCGGTTTTTGTGGATATGACAGCGGCATGGTGCATGACCTGCCTTGTCAATGAACGGCTGGTGCTGGACACGCAGGGCACGCGCGCCCTGTTTGCCCGCCGGGGCGTGCATGTGCTGCGCGGTGACTGGACCCGGCATGACCCGGCCATTACCGCCTTTTTGAGCGCACATGGGCGCGATGGCGTGCCGCTTTATGTTTACGCTCCCGCGCACGGGGCTGAGGTTGTACTGCCCCAGTTGCTCACCCCCGGTATTCTTGCCCGCGCACTTGATCCTTCCCGCTGACGGGGGACGGCGCGCGCGGGCATAGACCTGCGTGCCGGGTTTTACGGTGCGTCAGGCTCCCAGCCGCAGGCCCGGAGTGCCGCGTGCATGGAAGGTGGCGGCGGGGCCGTGACCGTTATGGTCGGGTCCAGCGGTAGGGAAAGACCCTGTGCCAGCAGGTGCAGGCCTTGTGCGTCCGCCTTGCCGTAGAGCGCATCCCCTACGATTGGCCAGCCCATGGCGGCACAGTGCACACGGGCCTGATGGGTGCGCCCGCTTAGCAGGGTCAGTTCCAGCCAGCACAGGCCTTTACCCCGGCCCAGAACCCGCCACAGGGTTGTTGCGGCATTTTTGGCTGCATTGGCTGATTTGGGCGCGGGGTCCGGGCGCATATGCCAGCCGGAGGGGGTGTTTTCGCGCACCAGCGGCAGGTCTATCCGCCCTTTTTCTTCCGTGGGGCCATTACGCACGATTGCCCAGTAGGTCTTGCGGGCCGTGTGGTTGGCAAAAGCCTGCTGCATGGCCAGAAGTGGTTGCTTGCGCAAGGCAATGGCCAGACAGCCCGCGGTATCGGCATCCAGCCGGTGAACCAGCCATGGCCCATCGGCCCGGCGCGAAAGCTGGGGAAACCAGTCCTCCACGCACAGCCCGGTGCGCGGGCCAGCATGAACCGGCAGGCCCGCCGGTTTGTTCACGATCACCACATGGCGGTCCTGATACAAAACGGGCAGCGGCTCGGTTGGTACGGGCCGGGG
>NZ_JBDNWF010000039.1:0-24256 GCF_047721125.1 Acetobacter papayae
CCCTACCCCACCACCAGCCAGCCCCAGCCCGCATGACAGCGCCGCCAAGAGCGACACTGACAGCTTTGCCAATGCTGCCGCCCTGCTGCCAGCCGATGCGACAACCCGCCATACCGGCCAGTTCGACGGCCACAAGATTGCCTATACTGCCCGCGCAGGCACGCTGACCCTACGTGACGAGAGCGGCAAACCCACCGCGCGCGTGTTCTACACGGCCTACACGCAGGATGACGCCGCACAGGACCGCCGCCCTGTTGCCTATTTTTTCAATGGTGGACCGGGAGCCGCCACGGCTTACCTGCATCTGGGGGCCGCCGGGCCGGAAATTCTGGCTTTCCCCGCGGGCAACCCCGCCGATGGTGCGAGCGCCAAACTGCAAGCCAACCCCGATAGCTGGCTGGCCGCGGCCGATCTGGTGTTTATCGACGCACCGGGCACGGGCTGGTCTACCCCGACAGACCCCGCCCACGCGGCAGAAACCTTCTACAGCGTGAAGAAAGACGCCAGCGCCTTTGCCAAGGCCATTCAGCTCTGGGCCAGCGCCAACGGACGGCTTGAGGCCCCCCGCTACCTTGTGGGAGAAAGCTATGGCGGCCTACGCGCTATTGAGGTGGCGGATGCGCTGGCACAGGAGCAGAATTTTCTGGTCAACGGGATTGTCATGATCTCGCCTGCACTGGACATGACCCTGCTGGACACCGCCAACGACACGCTGGCGCAGGCTTTCGTGCTGCCTTCGCTTGAAATGTCCAGCCTGTCGCTCCAGCACAAGCTAACGCCCGAAAACACGGCCTCGCATCTCGAAAACGCCTATGCCTACGCGCTAGGCCCCTATGCCAGCACGCTGATTGCCGCCCCGCCAGAAGGGGAGGCCCGCTCGGATTTCTATGACAGCGTGGCCGCCCATACCGGCCTGCCGCATGATGTGGTGGAGCGTGAGCGCGGCCGTATCCAGCCTGAAGCACATGATGTGCGCAGCCGCGGCGGACGGCTGTATTCGCTCTATGACGCCACCCTGTCCATTGCAGACCCCTTCCCTGAAGGGGTGGATAACGGTGCCAGCCCCGACCCGGCGCTGGATGGCTTTACCCGCGCCTATGGCAGCGCCATGCAGCATTACGCTGCCACCGCGCTGAACTTCCGTACCCCGCTCAGCTATGACCTGCTGAACCTGAAGGTAAACGCCGCATGGGACTACCGGGATGGTCAGGAACCGCTGGTGCGCCCTATCCCCACCCTGCGCCGCCTGCTTGCGCTCAACCCCACGCTGCGGGTGTTCATTGCCAACGGCTATTACGATCTGGTGTGCCCGTATGCCTCATCACGCTGGGTAGCGGAGCAGATGCCCGTTGGCCGTAACCGGATTGGCCTGCATGTCTATACGGGCGGGCACATGCTCTATACTCGCGCGGATAGCAGAACCGCCCTCGCGCGCGATGTCCGGGCTTTCCTGACCCCCTGAGGGTAAAAGCCCCACCCACTGGCAGCATGCAGCGCTGCCGGTGGGCTTCCACCAGAGCTGCGCCCAACAAAAAAGGCGGATGGCCCAATGGCCACCCGCCTTTCTCGTATGCGCGAAAACACGTGGCTTCCGGCAGTCGTTCCACGGGGCCATAAGGCCCCGCCAGTATCAGCGCTTGCTGAACTGGAAAGAACGACGGGCCTTGGCGCGACCGTATTTCTTACGTTCAACCTGACGCGAATCGCGGGTCAGGAAGCCAGCAGCCTTGAGGATGCTACGCAGTTCGGGTTCGTAGTGGGTCAGCGCACGGCTGATGCCGTGACGGACCGCACCAGCCTGACCGGACAGACCACCACCGGTTACGGTGCAGACCACGTCAAACTGGTTGTAACGGTCGGATACGAGGAAGGGCTGGCTGAGCAGCATGCGCAGCACGGGGCGTGCGAAATACTGAACAACCGGACGGCCGTTAACGGTGACTTCACCTTTACCCGGCTTGATCCATACGCGGGCCACGGCGTCCTTACGACGGCCAGTGGCGTAGGAGCGGCCCTGTGCGTCACGCTTTGCTTCGTAAACCGGAGCGGAATCGGCCAGAACCGGTGCAACGGTCTTCAGATCGGCCAGCGTGCCTGTGCGTTCCTGAGTTTCAGACATTGTCTCAGCCCTTCTGAGCGTTAACGACGTTCTTGCGGTTCATGCCCGCAACGTCAAGCACCTGGGGGGTCTGACCACCGTGGGGGTGTTCAGCGCCAGCATACACATGCAGGTTGCGCATCTGCTCACGCTGGAGCGGACCACGCGTAATCATGCGTTCAACGGCTTTTTCAACCAGATGGCCGGGGTGCTTGCCTGTCAGGCGCTGCGTGACCGTACGGGTCTTGATGCCGCCAGCATAGCCGGTGTGGTAGTGGAAAAGCTTCTGGCTCGCCTTGTTGCCGGTCAGCGCCACTTTTTCGGCGTTGATGACAACAACGTGGTCGCCGCAATCAACATGCGGGGTGAACTGAGGCTTGTGCTTGCCGCGCAGGCGCGTGGCGATGATGACGGCGAGACGACCAAGAGCGAGACCTTCGGCATCGATCAGGATCCAGTTCTTCGTCACCTCCGCGGGCTTCAGCGAGAGGGTGGTCTTCATGGGACTGATTCCATATTTGGACAGTTACGCAATTTGGTGGTGCCTTATGGGAGCGGCGCGGGGTGCGCGTCAAGTATTTTTGCGTCCCACATGGTTTTTTCAGGCATTTTTTATAAGGTAACATGTTACCGTGCGCCGACTTGCCCCCCGCCCGCATCAGGGCTAGAACTTGCTGCCTGAGCTAGAACTGTCAGGATCGTTCCCACTTGAAGAAACATCTTCTTCTTATGGCTGGCGGCGCCGCCATACTGGGCAGCGTGGGCTGGTTTGCCACACGGCATGCCGAACACGTCATGCTGGAAACCAGCATAGACCACTTCAGACAGGCGCTCGGGCCGGATGCCACCTTCACCTTTGCCTCGGCAAGGCCCGGCATACTGGGCCGCAGCGTGAACTTTACAAACCTGACACTGCGTCAGGGGCCTGAGACCATCACCGCCGACAGGGCGGAACTGGAGCGCCCCGGCCAGAGCGGGGACGACATAACCCAGATCGGGCGGCTGTCCTTTCATGGCTTTCAACTGACAGACCCGGCCATCAGCCTGCAGATGGACCAGCTCGACATTGAAAACCTGACCCTGCCTGTCCGGGCGGATACGCCTGACGACACCGGCCAGTCATTAGGCATAGGCCACGCCCATGCCGTGCGCCTGCGGGCCTTTATCAGCCCCGTGCAGACCGATCTGGCTGCATCCGATGCCACGCTGGACAATTTTGGCGAGGGTCTGGCCTCCCGGCTTGAAACGCGCGACCTCGCAGTCAATACCGATTCGCCCCCTGACATGGGGCCGGGCGGTGGCCAACGCCACCTGCATGCGCAAGCCGTCAGCGTGGATGGCATGGACCTGTCGGGCTTCTATACCAGCCTGTCCACCGGAGCGCCTTACCTGCCCCGGCCCGGCGCGCATGATATCACCATTACCAATCTCGACCTCTCCACCACGGCTCCGCTGGTAAAAGCTGCGCGGATTCTTGCGCATACGAACCGCACCGACAGCACGGAGCAGGATGTCGTCAGCATTCGCGGGCTGGAACTCTGGCCGGATGCGCCCAATCTGGGCTGGATGCCCACGTTGGGTTACTCGCATTTCGCGGGGGGGCTGGTGCTGAACGAAACCCGTAACCTGCAAACCAACACCCTGCATGTCGAGGAACTGGCGCTGGATGCCCCCGATATGGGGCGCCTGCACCTGAACGGAACTTTCGCCCACTCAAGCTCCGCCCCGCTCCTATCGGCCCCCCGCCCGGACATGCCGGTTATCGCTCTCGACCTGAGCTATCTGGATCACGGCATGGTGCCCCGCGCGCTTCAGGCCATTGCGCAGGCCCGGGGCATGAGCCCCGCCATGCTGCTCGACAGCCTTGCCACCCAGCAACCCGGCACGCCCGAGGGCCGTGCCATTGCAGCTTTTCTGGCGAATCCGGGTAAACAGCCGCTGCATGTTGTGCTGCAACCACCCCAGCCGCAGCCTCTTGTGGCCGTGCTGGCAGGGCTGGCCACGCTGGGCTCCATACCGCAGATCAACCAGCAACTGGGCCTGCATATCAGCAAACCCTGATAGCCTGTTCCTGATCACGCAGTAAAAACGTCACTTTACACAGGGCAAACCGCCCGCACACAGTACCGGGCAGCCCCTCACCGGGCCTGCCCGGTGCTGACCGTCCTGACAGGTCAGACCCGCATCCCGTCCAGCACGGGGCCATTTTCAACATAATGGCCCTGAGCTTTCGCGCGCATTGCCCGACAAGGATTTTCCATGCGGTTTGTCCATACCTTCGACCTCCACAGCTTTGGTGACAGCGCGGCCAGCCTCCTCTCGGCATTTGTTTTTGGCATGCTGATCGGGGCGGAACGGCAATACCGCCAGCGCACCGCCGGTATCCGCACCAATGCACTGGTGGCACTGGGCGGAGCCGCCTTTGTGGATCTGGCGCAAAGACTGGCGGGGGATGTCGAATCCCTACGCGTGATTGCCTATGTGGTCTCGGGTATCGGGTTTTTAGGGGCGGGCGCCATTATCAAGGAGGGGGTGAGTGTCCGGGGCATGAACACGGCGGCAACGCTCTGGTGTTCCGCCGCTGTGGGGGCCTGCTGCGGCAGCGACATGCTGGCCGAGGGCACACTGCTGACCTTTTTTGTTATTGCGGGCAACACGGTGCTGCGCCCACTGGTGCGGGCCGTGGACAGCCTGCCCGTCAAAAGCGAGGCCATAGAGGCCACCTACGCGCTTGACCTTGAAATCCGCTCCGATGCCACTGCCGAAATACTGGCAGATGCGGAAGATGCCCTGTCCGATTCAGGCTACACGATCCGCCGCATGACAGTGCTGAAAACCTCGGACAGCACCACCCGTGTCAGCTTCGCACTGCTGCCGGGGGAGCATGACCCCGACACCCTGCACAAAATAGCGGGTATTCTCGCGGCCAAGCCCGCCACCCTGTCAGTAAGCTGGTATCTCAACAGCGAGAACTGAACCAAACCCCCGCACCCGATACGCGGGGCAGGCCAAAACAGAACGGGGCGCGCCATGAAAGCGCGCCCCGTTCCGGTTTTACGACTGGTCTTTAGCCGGGTATTATCAGCCCGGAATGGCCTTGGCGGCATCACCCCCGCGCGGGCGTTCGGCTGGCAGCATGTCGCCCGTTACGGCGTAGTAGATGCGCTCGGCAATATTGGTTGCGTGATCGCCGATCCGCTCCAGATTCTTGGCCATGAACAGCAGATGGATGCACGGCCCGATATTGCGCGGGTCTTCCATCATATAGGTGACCAGTTCGCGGAACATGGAGGTATAGATTTCGTCCACCTCCGTATCCGCGTTCCAGACTTCCTTGGCACGGGTGGCATCGTTTTCCACCATAGCTTCCACGGCTTTATGCAGGTTTTCCTGCACAAGACGGCCCATGGCGCGCAGGGCGGAAAAGGACAGAGCCCCTTCAAGCTGCTCTACCTTGAGCGCACGCCGCGCGATGGAGGACGCATAATCGCCAATACGCTCAAGGTCGCCGCTCATTTTCAGCACGGCAACAATCTGGCGCAGGTCCACCGCCATGGGCGCACGCAGGGCGAGAATACGGATGGCAAGCTGCTCGGCCTCACGCTCAAGCTGGTCCACCTCGGCATCGAGCCGCGGGGGTTCGCGGGCGGCATCCTCGTTCTGGTCCACCACGGCGGCAATGGCCTGTGCGGTCTGCCGCTCAACCAGCCCCCCCATGCGCGCAACAATGCCGCGCAGGCTTTCAAGCTCCTGGTCGTAACGGGTTACGGTATGGGTCGGTTCGTTCACCATGGTGCGGTATCCTAATCAAGACCGGGGAGCAGATCAGCCAAAACGGCCGGTAATGTAATCCTGCGTCTGTTTTTCACGCGGGGCGGTGAACATGCGCGGCGTGCTATCCACTTCCACCAGACGGCCCATGTAGAAGAACGCCACCTGATCAGCGCAGCGGGCAGCCTGCTGCATGTTGTGCGTCACGATCGCGATGGTGAATTCACCCTTGAGTTCATCCAGCAGTTCTTCAATACGCGCGGTGGACACCGGATCGAGCGCGCTTGTCGGCTCATCAAGCAGAATGACTTCCGGCCGCACGGCAATGGTGCGGGCAATACACAGGCGCTGCTGCTGCCCGCCGGACAGGGCGGTGGCGGAGCTGTGCAGCCTGTCCTGCACTTCGGCCCACAGGGCGACGCGGCGCAGGGAATCCTCCACCCGGCCATCCATTTCCGAGCGCGAGACACGCTCATGCAGCCTGATGCCGAAAGCGATGTTGTCATAAATCGACATCGGGAAAGGGGTGGGTTTCTGGAACACCATGCCCACGCGGGAGCGCAGGACGTTCAGGTTCACACCCGGTGCGAGAATGTTCTGGTTATCGAACAGCACCTCGCCCGTGGCGCGCTGGCCGGGATACAGGTCGTACATCCGGTTGAGCACACGCAGCAGCGTGGACTTGCCACAGCCCGAAGGCCCGATCATGCCCGTAACGCTCCGCTCGGGAAAGCGAAGGGAAATATCATGCAGCGCGTGAGACGTGCCGTAATAGAAGTTCAGCCCGCGCACTTCCATCGCGGCGGGCCGCGTCAGATGCTCGTCCTGCTCGGTCAGGGGCATGGTAGAAGCCTGCGTGGTGCCAGCACTGAACCGCGCCTCCGCCTGCGTGCTCTCCTGCGAGCCGTTGGGGGAAGCCTGCGTGCTTCCCGTGGCCTGGACGCCTGTATTCATGTCCGTCCTCCGCGGGTTCCCACCCGCACAACAATATTGATAACCAGAACCCCGACAGTCACCAGCAGCGCGCCGCTCCAGGCCTGTTCCATCCAGTCCTGATAGGCCGAACCGGCATACTGGTAGATAGCCACCGGCAGGCTGGCCATGGGCCGCGACATGTCCAGAGACCACTCGGAGTTACCCAGCGATGTAAACAGCAGCGGCGCGGTTTCACCCGCCACACGGGCCACCGCCAGCAGAATGCCCGTCATGACCCCGCCACGCACCGCGCGCAGGCAGATAAACAGGATAACCCGCCACTTGGGCGCACCCAGCGCAATCCCGGCCTCACGCATGGACACCGGCACGAGGCGCAGCATGTCCTCGGTCGTGCGCACCACGATGGGCATGGCCAGAATGGCCAGCGCAACACCACCCGAAAACCCCGAGAAATGCCCGAAAGGCGCGACCATGATCATGTAGATAAACAGGCCGATCAGGATCGAGGGAGCCGAAAGCAGCATGTCGGACACAAAGCGCACCATGCGCGCGAGCTTGCTATCCGCCCCATATTCCGCAAGGAAAATACCCGTCAGCAGGCCGGCGGGGGCACCCAACAGCACACCCAGCCCGGTTTGCAGGATATCGCCCACAATGGCGTTGGCCAGACCGCCATCCTGCCCCGGAGGCGCCATGGAACGGGTGAACAGATGCACGCTCAGGCCCGGCAGGCCGTTGCGCAGCAATGTCCACAGAATGGAGCCGAGCATCCACACCACCACGGCCATGGCCACCCAGCCAAAACCCGTGGCCAGCCTGTCTGCCACCTGACGGCGCACGAGCAGCGCGCGCGAGCGGTCCGCCCGCATGAGGGAAGGAGAGGTGGTGCTCATACCCGGCGTCCCGTGTTTTCACCGCGTGACAGAAGCCAGCGCGAGAACCAGAGGGTTACGAAGGAAATCGCCATCAGGATCGCTCCCAGCGCCAGCAACGAGGCCAGCTTGAGGCTGCCTGCGGGGCTTTCGGGAAATTCCAGCGCGATGAGCGAGGCAATGGTGTTGGCGGGGGCGAAAAGCGACCAGCCGATATGATTGCTATCCCCGATCACGAAGGTCACGGCCATGGTTTCGCCCATGGCGCGGCCCATGCCCAGCACGATACCGCCCACCAGTCCCTCGCGCGACCAGGGCAGAACCACGTTGCGCATGACTTCCCAGCGGGTCGCACCCAGCCCGTAGGCACTCTCGCGCAGCACGGCGGGCATGGAGGCAAACACATCGCGCATGACAGCGGTAATGGACGGGGTGATCATAACGGCAAGGATAAAGCCTGCCGTCAGCAGCCCGGTGCCGAACGGTGCGCCCGCCACCAGCACCGACAGCACCGGCACATGACCGAAGGTGTGGTGCAAGAAGGGCTGCACATAATGGGCGATAACCGGCACCACCACAAAAAAGCCCCACATGCCAAAGATGATAGAGGGCACCGCAGCGAGGAGCTGCACTGCCATACCAATGACCGAAGCCACGGTGGGTGGTGCTAACGCCGTCAGCCAGAATGCCGTGCCAAAGGCCAGCGGCACCGCCAGCAGCAGCGCCAGCGCACTGCTGACTACCGTGCCGAAAACAGGGGCCGCCGCCCCAAAATGCTGTGTAACCGGGTTCCAGGCATCAGAAACCAGAAAGCCCGGCCCGAAAGTGGCAAACGCATGCCACCCGCCATTGACCATAACGGCAATGATCGCCCCCAGCACAACCAGAACGGCCACGCCGGTTATGGTCACAAGCAGGCGGAACGCAGGGTCCG
The DNA here is from genome assembly GCF_047721125.1 of Acetobacter papayae. Lineage (NCBI taxonomy): Bacteria > Pseudomonadati > Pseudomonadota > Alphaproteobacteria > Acetobacterales > Acetobacteraceae > Acetobacter > Acetobacter papayae. The sequence continues at coordinate 8,612 of NZ_JBDNWF010000039.1, forward strand.
CCGTACGGCGACCACTCCGTGCGGTGCCAGCCTGATCCGGGCTGACAGGCGCGTTTTGCCTTGCAGGTATATCCATCTTCTCTCCGTTCCGAGCATTCTGTCGGACTTGAGTTCGAGCAATACTGAACGCCCTGCGCTCCTGCAACCGGCAGAAGCTGCCGCCATGATGCAAACTGCCGCTTATCACAAAACTGTAGCATGGGTGCAGAACGCACCGGCACAGTCTTCCGCCGCATATCGCGCTGGCTGTACACGGCAGGAAACGGCACGGCGTTACCGTGGTGCCACACCATTGCGCCACCGCGCATCACTGCGGCCTGACAGCGGCACTCATATGGCGTATGGTGCCGCGCGCGGTCCTGCACCGCCTTGATCCACGCCCCCTTCATCCAAGCATGGAACCAGAACAGAGAGACCCCGATGCCCGGTTACAGATCACGCACCACCACCCACGGGCGCAACATGGCAGGCGCACGTAGCCTGTGGCGCGCCACAGGCATGAAAGACAGTGATTTTGGCAAGCCCATTATCGCGGTAGCCAATTCTTTCACCCAGTTTGTACCGGGGCATGTTCACCTCAAGGATCTGGGGCAGCTTGTCTGTAGCGCCATTGAAGAAGCAGGCGGGATCGGGCGCGAGTTCAACACCATCGCGGTGGATGACGGGATCGCCATGGGCCATGGCGGCATGCTGTACAGCCTGCCCTCGCGCGAGCTGATTGCCGATGCGGTGGAATACATGGTCAACGCGCACTGCGCGGATGCGCTGGTGTGTATTTCCAACTGCGACAAGATTACCCCCGGCATGCTGATGGCCGCCATGCGGCTGAACATTCCGGTCATTTTTGTCTCGGGTGGGCCGATGGAAGCCGGGCGCGTCACGCTGGCGGATATCGAGCAGAAGGTGGATCTCGTGACCTCCATGGTCTCGGCGGCCAATCCGGGCGTGAGCGATGCGGATTCGCTGGCGATCGAACGTTCGGCCTGCCCCACCTGCGGCTCCTGCTCGGGCATGTTCACCGCCAATTCCATGAACTGCCTGACCGAAGCGCTCGGCCTGTCGCTGCCTGGCAATGGTAGCCTTGTGGCCACCCACGCCGCCCGACGCGACCTGTTCGTGCAGGCCGGACAGCGGATTGTGGAACTGGCCCGCCGCCATTACGAGCAGGACGATGCCTCCGTGCTGCCGCGCGCCATTGCGTCCTTCGCGGCATTCGAAAACGCCATGTCGGTCGATATCGCCATGGGCGGGTCCACCAACACGGTGCTGCACCTGCTGGCCGCCGCCCATGAGGGCGAGGTGCCCTTTACCATGAAGGACATCGATCGCCTGTCGCGCATGGTGCCGCATCTGTGCAAGGTCTCGCCCTCCCGCGCGGATGTGCATATGGAAGACGTGCACCGCGCAGGCGGCGTACCCGCCATTATGGGCGAGCTTGACCGCCTCGGCCTGCTGCACCGCGATGTGCACATGGTGCACGCCCCCAACCTGCCCACGGCACTGGCGGAGTGGGACATTCGCGGCGCAACCCCGACCGAACACGCGCAGACATTCTTCCGCGCCTCTCCCGGCGGAGTTCGCACCACGGAAGCTTTCTCGCAGGCCAGCCAGTACCACACGCTGGATACGGATGCGCAGGCCGGAGCCATCCGCGATGGCGCCCATGCCTATAATCAGGATGGCGGGCTGGCCGTGCTGTACGGCAATCTGGCGGAAGACGGCGCGATTGTGAAAACCGCCGGCGTTGCCGCCGGGCTTGAGCTGTTCCGTGGCCCGGCACGCATTTTCGAAAGTCAGGATGCCGCCGTATCCGCCGTTCTGGGCGACCGTATCAAGGCGGGTGACGTGGTGCTGATCCGCTATGAAGGGCCGCGCGGCGGGCCGGGCATGCAGGAAATGCTCTACCCCACCAGCTACCTGAAATCCAAAGGTCTGGCCGAGCACTGCGCCCTGATTACCGATGGTCGCTTTTCAGGCGGCAGTGCGGGCCTGTCCATCGGCCATATTTCGCCCGAAGCGGCGGAAGGCGGCGTGATCGGGCTGGTGGAAGAAGGCGACATGATCGAAATCGACATTCCCGCCCGCAGGCTGAGTGTCGCGGTGAGCGATGCCGTTCTTTCAGACCGCCGGGCGCGCATGGAAGATCTGGGTGCGGATGCCTGGCAGCCCAAGCGTGAGCGCGTTGTCTCCAAGGCGCTGCGGGCCTACGCCGCCCTGACCACCAGTGCTGCGCGCGGTGCGGTGCGCGATGTCGACCAGTTGACCCGCCACAGCCGCTAAACAGCGCAAGCGGGCCGTGCCACCGGCACAGGCCCGCACACGCCCCCACTGCCTGCCCGCGCCAGACGCCGCCATAATGTCATTTGGCACGGGCATAGCTGTAGCGTTTCATGGACAGTCCGGCGGCCCTGACCCGCACCCCGCCATTAAGGACTGATCCATGCCCCGCCTCTCACATGCCCGCCTTGCCGCCCTGCCCGCACTCGGCCTTGCGGCACTCATGGCCCTGCCCCTACCTGCCCGCGCGGGAGACAGCACCCCACCGGCCAGCATGGCTCTGCCTGCCTTCCTGCCCCCGCCACCGGCCCCCGGTTCCGCGCCGGACATGGCCGACCGCCAGATTTTCGCCACCACCCGCGCCCTGCGTGACAGCCCGCGCTGGCGCATGGCCACCGAGGATGCGGATCTGGCCTTTCCTGCCATGCTGCATGATTTTTCCTGTGCTGCGGGCTTCACACTCGATGCCAGCCGGCTGCCGCATGTGGTGGCCGCACTGGCGGCCCTACAGGCCGTGACCAAACCCGCCGTCAAGGCCCAGAAAGAACAATACGCCCGCCCGCGTCCGTTCGAGGGCAATACGCTACCTGTCTGCACACCCAGCACGGGACTGGGCTATGCCTATCCATCCGGCCACACGGTGGCAGGCTGGACCACCGCCCTGCTGCTGGGCCGCCTGCTGCCTGCGCGTGAAGATGCCTTCATGCAGCGCGCACGGGTATTTGGAGAAAGCCGCGTGATCTGCGGCGTGCACTGGGCGTCCGATGTATGGGCGGGCTACATGGATGGCAGCCTGCTTTTCGAACGGTTTGAAAACGCTCCCGAGCAACAGGCCCTGCTGGCCGAGGCCCGGACCGAACTGACCGAAGCTGCCCGCAACGCCACCCCACCCGATGCCGCCCGCTGCACGCGCGAAGCCGAGGCGGCACAGCATTCCGTGCTGGCGGGCGCACTGTAACCACACCCGGCTTTACTGACGCCCGAAAGGCATCGATTTTTCCGATGGCGTGCATTGGCATTATCTATTGGTTTGAGACCGAAACATATGTCAGGCTCGTGAAAGATCGGAAAAACGGGGCTTGTCCCGCAGTGCGTCAGTGAGGTTTGCCAACAATGTTCACAAAGATGCTATCGGGTGGCGGTTTTGTCGAAGGGGTCGGAGAAAGCGAAATCATCTTCGCACCGGCTACTGGCGAAGTGATCATGGAACTGCCCGAGGCCTCGGCCGGGCAGGTGAATGACGCCGTGGCAGCGGCTGTGCAGGCTTTCCCTGCATGGGCTCTGGCCACCCCGGCGGAGCGCTCGACCCGCCTGCTGAAAGTGGCGGATGCCATCGAAGCCGAGGCCGAAAATCTGGCCCGCATCGAATCCCTGAACACCGGCAAGCCCTATCACCTTGTTCTGGCCGATGAAATTCCGGCCATTGCGGACTGTTTCCGCTATTTTGCCGCTGCTGCGCGCAACCTGCACGGCCCCGTGGCGGGCGAGTATCTGGCGGGCCATACCTCCATGCTGCGCCGCGACCCGGTTGGGGTGGTGGCGGGAATCGCGCCATGGAACTACCCGCTGATGATGGGCGCATGGAAGCTCGGCCCCGCACTGGCAGCCGGTAACACCTGCGTTATCAAACCCTCTGAAAACACGCCGCTGAGCCTGCTCGCACTGGGGCAGATCATGGGGGATATTTTCCCCGCCGGTGTCGTCAACATCGTGCTGGGCCGGGGTGCCACCGTGGGCCAGCAACTGCTCGACCACCCGGATATCGCCATGGTGTCGCTCACGGGTGATATCGCCACCGGGCGCAAGGTCATTGCGGCGGCGGCCCGCTCGGTCAAGCGCACACATCTGGAACTGGGCGGCAAGGCCCCTGTCATTGTCTATGACGATGCCGATATCGATGCCGTGGTCGAAGGCGTGCGCGGCTTTGGCTACTACAATGCCGGGCAGGACTGCACGGCGGCCTGCCGTATCTACGCCCATGAAAAAATCTATGACCGTCTGGTAGCAGACCTGAGCGCTGCGGTTTCCACCATCCGCTTTGGCAATGCTGACGATGCGCAGAACGAAATGCCGCCGCTGATTTCCGCCCGCCAGCGCTCACGCGTTGCGGCCTTTGTGGAACGCGCAGCCGAACTCAAGCATATCGAAATCACCACGGGCGGCAAAATGGGCCCCGGCAACGGCTATTTTTACGAACCAACCGTTGTGGCGGGCGCACTGGCCACGGATGAAATCGTGGAGCGCGAGGTGTTCGGCCCGGTTGTATCCATCACACGCTGCACCGACATGGATGCCGTTATCAGCGATGTAAACGCCTCCGCCTATGGTCTGGCCTCCTCTGTCTGGACGCGCGATATCCAGCGCGGCATGGCTGCTGCGGCCCGGCTGCGCTACGGCTGCACATGGGTAAACACGCATTTCATGCTCACCAGCGAAATGCCCCATGGCGGTTTCCGCCAGTCTGGTTACGGCAAGGACCTGAGCCTTGGCGCGGTGGAAGATTACACCGTGGCACGGCATGTCATGGTCAAGTGGGGCTGAGGGCCGCAGCATGACCGACCTTGCCCCCACCTCGGCCGTACGCCTGCACGGGCTGACCAAATCCTATGGCCGCGGGGCCACGGTACTGCGGGGGATTGACCTTGAAATCGCCCAAGGGGAGTTTTTTACCCTCCTTGGGCCTTCGGGCTCGGGCAAAACCACCACCCTGCGGCTAATCGGCGGGTTTGAACTGCCTGATACGGGGCAGATTCATCTGGGCGAGGCGGATGTTACCACCCTGCCGCCCTACCGCCGCAACGTAAACACCATGTTTCAGGACTATGCGCTGTTCCCGCACATGACCCTGCTGGACAACGTGGCCTACGGCATGAAAGTGCGCGGCGTGGCCCGTGCCGAGCGGCAGGAGCGCGCGCGCGCCGCACTGGACATGGTGCATCTGGGCGCTGTGGCGGAACGGCGGCCCACACAGCTTTCGGGCGGGCAGCGCCAGCGTGTGGCACTGGCCCGCGCTCTGGTAAACAAACCGGCCCTTATCCTGCTGGACGAACCGCTGGGCGCGCTCGACCTCAAGCTCCGGCGCGAAATGCAGGTCGAGCTCAAGCGTATTCAGAAACAGACGGGCATCACGTTCGTTTACGTCACGCATGATCAGGAAGAAGCCCTGAGCATGAGCGACCGTATTGCCGTGTTTTCCGAAGGGGTGATCGAACAGGTGGGCACGCCTGCGGATCTGTACGAACGTCCGGCCAGCGCCTTTGTGGCGCGGTTTATCGGCTCGTCCAGCATCCTGCATGAAAACGGGCGTGACATCCTGCTCCGCCCCGAGGATGTGCGGCTCGAAGCACCGGGCTACAGCCCCGCTCCGCATGAGCGGAGCATGGCCGGCACGATTGCCGAGGTTTCCTATCTGGGTCCGGTTACGCGCGTGACACTCTGCGGGCCGGACGAACAGGACGGCGTGACGGCAATTGTGCCTTCACGCCATGCGCGAGGCTGGCGCGAGCGCATGGCCGTTGTGGCCGTCTGGCCGGAAGAGGCCGCCTACCCCCTGCCGCACAGGCAGGGCTGAGCGCCGGGCTGTCTGTTTTCAACCATGGAAAAGGCGATGAACATGAAGGCTTACGGCACACTGCTTCTGGCGACCTGTAGCGCCATCCTGACAACGCAGCTCAGCACACCGGCCCACGCGCAGGCCCCGCTTTCCGCCATTGGCAAGGGCGAAGGCGAACTGAACGTGGTGGCATGGGAAGGCTATGCGGACGATGCCTGGGTCAAACCGTTTGAACAGACAACGGGCTGCAAGGTACACCGCAAATATGTCGGCTCTTCCGATGAAATGGTGGCCCTGACACGCATGGGCGGCGGCAAGGGTTTTGACGTGGTCTCCGCCTCGGGCGATGCCTCGCTGCGGCTGATTTTCGGCAAGACCGTGCAGCCCCTCAACACAGCCCTCATTACCGCTTTTGACGACATCATGCCCGAACTCAAGGCACCGGGGTTCAACACCGTCAAGGACGTGCATTACGGCGTGTCCTATGAATGGGGCCCCAACGTGCTGATGTGGAACACAAAAGACATCACCACCGCACCCACGAGTTGGTCGATCATTTATGACAAGGCCTATGCGGGCGTGATTACCGTGCCCGACAACCCGATCCAGATCGCGGATGCCGCCCTTTACCTGTCTCACACCAAGCCTGAGCTGGGTATTACCGACCCCTACGAGCTGACCCAGCCGCAGATGGACGCGGTTGTGGCACTGCTCAAGGAACAGCGCGCACTGGTCAAGAAATACTGGGCGCTGGCCTCTGACGAGGTAGACCTGTTCAAGAGTGGCGATGCCCATGTCGGTGCGGCATGGCCGTATCAGGCCAACACGCTGCGTGCGGCGGGTGTGCCTGTTCAGGACATCATCCCCTCCGAAGGGGCGACCGGCTGGGCCGATTCATGGATGATCAGCACCCATGCGCAGCATCCCAACTGCGCCTATCTGTGGATCAACCATGTCATGACGCCCAAGGTGCAGGCCCAGCAGGCTCTCTCCTTTGGCGAAACCCCGGCCAACACCAAGGCCTGCGCGGAAATGGACGCCCTGCAGCCCGGCTCGTGCAAGCAGTACCATGCCGATGCCTCGCCCGCCTATTTCTCCTCCATCAAGTTCTGGAAAACCCCCGTGCGCCAGTGCGGCAACGGCCAGAACACCTGTCTTGACTACTCGGCCTGGCAGCGTGCTTGGCAGCAGGTCAAACAGTAATGACACCGGGCCGGAAGCTGCTGGGGCACATAGCCCTGCTGGTGCCGCCTTTTGGGTGGCTTGGCATATTCTATCTGGGCAGCCTGTCTGTCCTGCTGCTTTCGGCCTTCTGGCAGGTTGACGCGATGTCGGGCGAGATCGTGCGGGACTGGACATGGGAGAATTTCCGTATCCTGTTTTCCGATACGACCTATACCGTCATTGCCCGCCGCACGACGGGCATTGCACTGCTGGTTACGGTTACGGACATCATCCTGGCCTGGCCACTGGCCTGGGTGATCGCCCGCAAGGTTGGCCCGCGCCTGAAGCTGACACTACTTGTGCTGGTGGCGCTGCCGCTCTGGTCCAGCATGCTTGCACGCATTTACGCGTGGCGGCTGATCCTCGGCCATGACGGCGTGCTGAACTGGGGCCTGCGCCTTGTAGGCCTGCCTGACCAGAACGTGGCGTTTACCAATATCGCGCTGTGGATCGTCTTTTCCTATCTGTGGCTGCCGTTCATGCTCATGCCGATGGTGGCCGCCCTTGAGCGTATTCCCGCATCACTGCTGGATGCGGCGGGCGATCAGGGTGCCACACCGTGGCAGGTGTTCCGCACGGTTGTCTTTCCGCTGGCCATACCGGGCATGGCGGCGGGTTCGGTCTTTACCTTCGCGGTCACGCAGGGGGATTACGTGGCCCCCATGCTGGTGGGGGGTGCTGGGTCCGAATTCATTGGCAACGTGGTGTATTCCAATGTCGGGGTTTCGGGCAACGTGCCTTTTGCCGCGGCCTTTTCGCTGGTTCTGCTGGCCATGGTAGCGGCTTACATGCTGCTGGCCCGCCGGTTTGGCGCGTTCGATGCCCAGTAATTTTCACAGGCTTTACGCAGGCCGCACCGCGTTGCGCGGCCTGCATACCCCTGCCCGCAACCGCTGCGCCACGGCCGAAAGGACCCCCGCATGAAACACGCGCGCAACCCTGCCGCGGACATGGCCATATGGGCCGCCGCCATAGCGGTGCTGGGCTTTTTGCTGCTGCCGCTTGTTATTGTGCTGCTCTATGCCTTTGATGCCTCTTCCGTGCAGGTATGGCCTATCCGTGCCCTTTCGCTGCGCTGGTTCTCCGCCACATGGGCGGATGAGGAAGTGCGCAGCGCGCTGCTGATCTCGCTGGAAGTCGCGGGGCTTGCAACCCTTCTGGCCACGGTTCTGGGCACGCTGGCGGCACTGGGCATGAACGGCCTGTCCACGCGCAGCATGCAGGCGGGCTCGTTCCTGCTCACACTGCCTATCGCCCTGCCCGGCGTGCTGACGGGCATTGCCATGAACAGCTTTTTTACGCTGCTGGACATTCCTTTCACCTTCATCACGCTGGTGATTGCCCACACCACATTCTGCATGGTCATCATATTCAACAACGTCATGGCCCGGCTGCGCAGGCTGCCGCCCTCCCTGCGTGAAGCCGCGCAGGATATGGGGGCAACACCGTGGCGGGGCTTTGTTACCGTAACGCTGCCACTGCTGGCGGGGTCGGTCATGTCGGGCATGCTGCTGGCCTTTGCCCTGTCGTTTGACGAGGTGATTGTCTCGACCTTTACCGCAGGTAGCGAGACCACACTGCCGCTGTGGATTTTTGGGGCAATCCGTCTTGGCCAGCACATGCCTGAGGTCAATGTGGTGGTGTTCGCGGTTATCGCCATTACCATCCTGCCCATTATCGCGGGGCAGAAACTGGCGGCCAACGCCTCGCGCGAGCACTAGACGCGCGATAGACACCCCGCCCCCAAAGATGCGACAAACGCAGGCGGCCTGTCGGTGGACAGGCCCCTGCCCGTAACAGCAGCGAGGAACAGCACGGCGTGGCGCTTACACTGCGACAGTTGCGGTATTTTGCCTCCGTGGCCGAAGTGGGCACCATTTCCGGGGCAGCCATGGTGCTGCTGGTTTCGCAATCAACCGTAACCGAGGCCCTGCACGAGCTTGAAGCGGAGCTGGGTTTTCGCCTGTTTGACCGCCATGCCCGTGGCGTGATGCTGACACGGCAGGGCCAGCAGTTCTTCCAGCGCACGCAGCGTATCCTCAATGATGTGGCCAGCCTCGGCCGCATGAAAAACGAGGATACCGAGGCCCTGCATGGCACGCTGGTGCTGGGGGTTACGCCGGTTGTGGCGGGCTATGTCATTCCCGACCTGCTCACACGCTTTCGAGCGGCTTTCCCCAGTGTGAACGTGACACTGGTGGAAGACCAGACCGATTATCTGGATCACATGCTGATAGGTGGCGAGCTTGACCTGAGCATTATCCTACGCCCGGCCAGCACCGTGCCCCATGCCTGCGGGGCGCGCGTCATGGGGGTTTCCCCGCACTCGGTCTGGCTACCGCAGGGCCACCCGCTTACCGAGCAGCCGCAGATCAGCCTGCGCCAACTTGAAAAAGAGCCCTTCATCACGCTGGTATCGGACGTGCTGGAAAGCCGGATGCTCGCCGCATGGGAGCGTCTGTCCTTTCGTCCGTCCACGTATTTCCGCACGAGTTCGATCGAGGCCGTGCGCAGCCTTGTGGCGGCGGGGCATGGCATTGCCGTGCTGCCGCAACTGATCTACCGCCCGTGGTCGCTGGAAGGCGAAAAAATAGAGCGCCGCCCCGTGCAGGAAGAACTACCCACGGCGGACCTGCTGCTGATGTGGCGGCGCGGTCTTTCGCTAGGGGTTCCGGCGCAGTATTTCATGGATATGGCGCTGCAACGCAGCAACCGGCTGGCCCGCCCACCGGGGAGCCCCACGGCCCGACAGGCCGAAACACGCCAGACGCCCAGAAAAGGCGCAGGCTGAAAGGGAGGAGGCGCAGGCCGCCCCCCTTCCATGATTTTTACGAAAGGATGTCGAGCGCGCTGGAAGCGGAATCGTTCGCGTTCTGGCCATTGCCGGAGGCGGACTTGGTGCTGCCCGTGGTCGTTTCGGAAACGATGTTGCCGCTCGAATCCTTGACGATGATCGTCACAGATCCATCGGCATTATAAGTGGTCGTGGTCGTGGTGGACGAAGACGAGGAAGAAGACCCCGAGGACGAACCGGAAGAGGAAGACCCCGAAGCCGAAGAGGCGGACGAGGTGTTGAACAGACTTTCAACCACGCCGGAGGTGGCGGAACCGGAAACCGAGGAGGACATGCTGAATCCCTTGCCTAATGATTATGTAAGCTCAAAAATATACCAACACGAAAGCGGAACCACGGCTGCCCGCGTCCCGCCAGAAATTTACCTTTTTAAAACCATTTGACCATAAAATCTTTTATCTTAAATTTTTATTCATTCTTCGTTCGTGTTTTATTCGCGCTCTCACGCGACACGCTCCTCCTGCTTGACCCCCGCCTGAACACGCGCCACCAACCAGTCGGTCAGTTGCCGCCCGCTTTCAACCGAGTCCCGGCCATGGCACAGGTTCTCGACCCACGGCCATGCCTGCTTCCCCGGCGCGCCCAGTGTCAGCAACCACCGCGCCAGAGCGCAGTCCTTCATGTTGCCTGTTCCCTTGTACTGCCCGCCGCGCAGCAGCAACCACACGAAAGCCAGCGCCCCCAGGTCGCTGCGGATTTCATTCAGGCTGGGAATCTGCCCGCCAAATGCGGACTGGAACTGCGTGTGCCAGTCAAAAAGCGCCTCGGGGGCCATGGGGCGGGCAATGCCAAAACCCTGCCCGTACTGGCAGCCAAGCTGGCGCATGGCCTCAATGACATCGCCTGTTTCCAGCCCTTCCACCACAACCACATCGTGAAAATCCGCGCCGATATCGAGCAGGGAACGCACCACCGAAAAAATCTGAAGCGGCATGGCGCGAATATGGCGCAGCAGGCCCTGATCAACCTTGATCACGTCAAACGGCAGTGAAGACAGGCGCAGCAGGCTACTATGGCCAGAGCCCAGATCATCGATAGCCATGCACACACCCATATCCTTGAAGCGCTGGATGGCCTCGTTCTGGGCAGCGGAATCGATTTCCTGCGTTTCAAGGATTTCCACAGTCAGGCGCTCGGGGGCCACACCATGCTTTTTCAGCAGGGCCTCCACCTGAGCAGGCCCGCGCGCATTATGCAGATACGTGGTGGGCATATTGACCGACAGGCCGATAACCAGCCCCTGATCATCCCACTGGCGGAGCCATTTCAGCCCGTCTTCCAGCCCCATATGGAACAGCCGGTCCATTTCATCCTGCCCGAGCAGGGGCAGGAACACCCTTGGCGGTACGATCTCGCCATTGGCATCACGCAGGCGGGCCAGAGCCTCGGCTTTGTAAAGCCGCCCGTTATTGAGATCCACAACCGGCTGGAAATACATAACCAGCCCACCGCTGAACAGGCGCTCACGCAGCTTGCGCGAACGCGCATCCGTAACTTCCTGCGTCTCGCGCGAGTGACAGCGCTGCCAGAGTTGCTCCCAGCGCTGCTGCAACCCGCCAGCGAACTGCTGCATCAGCAAGGATTCGAACTGGTTGGGATAGGCCCCCAGCACAGTCAGGGCGGCGGCAGTCTGCCCGCCTGGCTGGCGGATCGGCACGCTGAGAACCGAGCGCATACCAAAGGTTTCCGCAATCTCGTGCCAGACCTGTGTCTGCGGGTCGAGCGCATAGGAGGCACAGCTCTGCCGCTCACGCGTGCGCCAGGCCTTGGCGGTAATGGTCTGCCCCAAAGGCGAGAACACATCCATGCAGGGCTGCACGCCCGCCTGCCTGACAGCCTGCGTAAACGCGTGCGCGACAGCCCCTGCGCAACACGCCACCTCCAGTTCGCCATCACAGCCCAAACGGTACAGCACGGCCCCGCGCACACCGGGCAGGCAGGCCAGAGCATCAACCTCAAGGGAACTGACAAGGCTCCATGTCCGCTCTGTCGGGCGAGGGGCAGACAAACGCGACAGATAGGCACGCTGCACCGCCTGACTGGCCTGCAACTGCGCGCGTCGGTCATCCTGAATACGGATTTCGGCAATGAGCAGGATACGGTGGCGTTCGTCATTGCGGATAACCGTGCTTTCCAGCCGGTCAATCAGCCGCCGCAGATAAATGCTGTAGGCTTCTGTGAGTTGCAGGGGATCAACCCCGCTGAGCGAGTGGGCAACACCGAGCCGTTCGGCCTTTTGCAGCACATCGGCCTGCGTGGTCTGCGCGGCCAGCAGGAAGTCCAGATGTTCAGCCTGAACGGTTTTCAGGCGTTTTTGTTCAGCCGGGGTCAGGGTATCGAGAATCTGCTCGCTATCATTGACCTCTTCCAGCCCGGCATAAAAGCGGTCGATAAAATCCTGCCGGATACGGGACAGAACATCCGTTACCCGCTGCATGAGCGCGCAGGCCTCGGGGCCATACGCATCGAAATGCGTTGTTTCGGAGGTGTCTTCCACCATCCGCCACCAGCGGTTGCGCGTGTTACGGGTCTGCTTGGCCTGATACATGGCCTCATCCGCACGGCGCAGCAGCAGGCGCGGTTTTTCCCCATCTGATGGGGCCAGCGCCACCCCCATGGTCATGCCCACGACGACCGAAATATCGGCCCGCACATGAAACGGCGTTTCCACCGCCTTGTGCAGCCGGTCGAGCGATTTGGTAATCTGGGGCACAGGCTGGCGGGCATCCAGCCCTTCGAGCACCACCACAAACTCATCCCCGCCCAGACGCACCACATAGCCATTGGCTGGTAGCTCGTTACGCAGGCGGCGACCCAGTTCCTTGAGTAGAATATCACCCGCTGCATGGCCGTGGATGTCATTGACGGATTTGAACCCGTCCAGATCCATCATGCACACGGCAACAGCCTTGCCCCGCACCCTTGCCCGCGCCAGTGCGCCGGGCAGGAACTCGCCCAGTGCCAGACGGTTGGGCAGGCCTGTCAGTGAATCAGCACGCGCGCGGCGGGCTTCCTCTTTCTGGAGCGTTTCCAGCCGGTAGTGAATATCCATGCGCTCGAGTTCCTGCCCCAGAAACCCGGCTATGCGCTCGCACAGTGTCACACTTTCATCGTCAAACACGTTCTTGTAGGGCGAGATAAAGCTCATGACCGCCCAGAGCGTATTACCCCGCCAGACCGGCGTTGCCAGAATAGCGCGCCAGCGCCGCGCACTCAGCATCTCGCGCCATGGCCCGTCCTCACAACCGGCCAGCAGGTCGTTATCATAGACACTGGCCCGCTCGTTCCAAGCCCGTATTGCCAGAGAACGCCGCTGGGCATCTTCAAGCAGCCTGACGGCGTCTGCCTCCAGCCCTTGCGCGCCCGTGCCTGCAAAGGTCACGACCCGCAGGTGCCCATCTTCCTCAACACGGGTCACAACCACCGCGTGATAAAAGGTGTCGCGCACCAGCGCCTCGCACACGCCGAGAGCCTTATCCATTTCGCCACGGCCCCGGCGCATGGCATCGCCCGCGCTGAGCAGCCCGCGATACAGCCTCTGGCTCATGTCCCGCCGGGTTACGTCCTCCACCGTCCAGACAGAAGACTGCTCCTCCTCCCGGCCAAGCGGCACGCCAGTCAGATCCGCGATCATCAGCACGCCTTCATCGCGCACAAGCCGCACGCCGGGCACGGTCACCCGCCCGTCATGCCACAGGCGCGCATAAGCGGCCTTGGCCTTGAGAAAATCTTCCTTATGGGCGTAGAATTCGGTGGTTGTGCGCCCCACCATCTCGCCTTTTCCAACGCCACAAAGCTGCTCAAGGCAGATATTGTTCTTTTCGATCACGCGGCCGAACAGCACCGCAATACCGACTGCGGCTTTATCCAGCAGGGCCTTGCTCATGCGGCGGCTGTCGAGCCTTTCCAACCCGCGGGATATGGCCTGAGCCGCCTCTTCCAGCACAATCTGCAGCCGCGGATCGAACATGGTGCGCTCCGCATCCGCCACACTCAGCACGGCCCAGACCTTGCCATCGCGGAAAATAGGCAGCGAGGCATTGGCACGCAGGCCATGCTTGCGGGCAAGCTCGTGCCACGGCGCCAGATAGGGGGTCTGCTCGAAAGACAGACCGAATACGGGCTTGCCGCTATGCCATGCCCGCCCAGCACTGCCATGCCGCCCCGGCTGGTCAACCGCACTGGTCGGGGCGTGCTCGTCTTCCCACCAGCGGGGCCCACTCAGGGCAAGCCGCACGAAGCGCTGATCCGCATCAGGTCGCAGAATATGCGCCACGCGCAAATGCGCATAACGCACCGCCATGTCGCACACCGCCTGCATCAGGATGGTTTCATCCTGCGCGGTCTCCACACACTGGTAGATTTTGACAAGAAATGTATTGAAATCCGCCAGCCGCCGCAGCCGGTCTGCCTGTTCGCTCTTGCCCCGCCCTGTCACAAGCCGCACGGCGCGCCATACCGGGTGCTTACGGTCTGTCAAAAGGTAGCGGAAAATACGCATGATTGTAGGCCCGGACCATTAGCACTGCCGGACAACCGACAGGCCGTACACATTTATGTGTTTATCATACTCAAATCATTTTGCGCGCTAAAACAGCGGCCTGCACCCAAGCGCCTCCGGTTCAGACACCAAAACCGGAGCCTGAATCCGGCACGCGAACCAAACCCGCGCCTTCTTCCGGTACAGACCACGCCCGCAGGCGACAGATACCATCCCCGGTGTAAATATACCATTACCGACCCTACAGGGAAAATTCAGGCCGTTCAGAGCCCCTTGCCGAACAGGCCAGCTAGAAATTGAACAAATGGCCTATCCCACCCGTTACCAGCATGGCCGCCACCCCCCAAAAAGTAACACGCAGCGTTGCCCGCAGGGGCGAGGCCCCGCCCGCCAGCGCGCCAATGCACCCCAACACCGCCAGCAGCACGACCGACACAACCGATACCGCCCATGATACCTGCCGCTCGGGCAGAAGGGCGGCCACCATGACAGGAAAAAACGCCCCGGCGGAAAACGCCACGGCCGAAGCCAGAGCAGCCTCGAAAGGGCGGGCAGCCGTGGCAGCGGACAGGCCCAGCTCGTCCCGCGCATGCGCGCCCAGCGCATCATGCTGCATCAGCGCCACTGCAACCGTATGCGCAAGGGGCGCATCCAACCCGCGCTGGCGATACAGCCCCGCCAGTTCGGCGGTTTCGGCATCCCAGTCGCTCGCCAGTTCCTGTTTTTCGCGCTCGATGTCAGCCCGTTCCGAATCCGCCTGCGAACTGACCGATACATATTCGCCCGCCGCCATGGACAATGCGCCCGCCAACAGGGCCGACAGCCCCGCCACCAGTATGCTCCCGCGTGAAGCGTGCGAGCTGGCTACACCCACAATCAGGCTGCCAGTTGAGAGCGTGCCATCATTGGCCCCCAGCACGGCAGCGCGCAGCCAGCCCAGTTTTTCCACAGCATGACGTTCGGAATGTAATGGATGACGTGACACGGCCCTGCCTCCTGACAACCTGCAAACCACGGCATTATGCACGGAAAGCTGCGCAGGCAATGTGTAATTTTTCCTTACTGTGAAAGTGGTTTTCATTATCAAACCCAGATCACAAAGAACGCGGGCAGCCTTCAGGTTTGTGTCAGCAAACCCTGTCAGGCTATGGCTTTTCCCATCACGGTGCCTCTGGCCCGTTTTTCCTTCGGCCCCGAACCCCCGAGCCAGCTCATGCCAACCGCCCCGCAAAACCA
>NZ_JBDNWF010000040.1:0-23967 GCF_047721125.1 Acetobacter papayae
TGCAACTGGGTAATGGCGGCACCACGGGTTCGGTCGCTTCATCCGCTATTCACAATAACGGTGCGCTTGTTGTGAACCGCAGCAATGCACTGCTTCTGTCAGGGGTTATTGATGGTACGGGTAGCCTGACACAGGCTGGCACGGGCACGACCGTGCTGAGTGCGGACAACACCTACACAGGGGCCACCACCATTACGCAGGGCACGCTGCAACTGGGTAATGGCGGCACCACGGGTTCGGTCGCTTCATCCGCTATTCACAACAATGGCGCGCTTGTTGTGAACCGCAGCAATACACTGACACTGGCACAGGTTATTGATGGCACGGGTAGCCTGATGCAGGCTGGCACGGGCACGACCGTGCTGAGTGCGGACAACACCTACACAGGGGCTACCACCGTGGAGAGCGGCACATTGGATGTGGAGGGTTCCATTGCGGCTTCAGCCGTGACGGTGCTCAGTGGTAGTACGCTGGAAGGCACAGGGTCTGTTGGCAGCACGCTGATTGAAAAAGGGGCCACCCTTGCGCCTACAGGCATGACTGGCGTGCTAAGCGTGGAGGGAAACCTGGAAATGGCCGATGGTGCAACCCTGTCCGTTCATGAGGATCACCATCCTTCCGGCACGACAATGGAGGTGAATGGACAGACATACGACCAGCTCAATTCCGGCACGGTGGCGGTAACAGGGACGACAGCTCTTTCTGGTACGTTGAATGTGAATGTGATCCCCGGAACACTCCTGAAATCACATGAATACTACACGCTAATTACGTCCGATGGTGGATTTTCCAGCAAGGCGGATACCTTGCAGAGCAACCTGACCAATCTCTACACCTTTCTTTCGCCCTCGCTGTATTACACCGACAATGATCTTGACCTGCTGATGTCGCGTAATGACGTCACCTTCTCCTCCGTGGTGGGAACCCGGAATGAGCGGGCAGTCGCGCAGGTTCTGGATAGCCTGCCTGAAAGCAATGTGCTTGTGCAGGGCATGGAAAGTCTGGATGCGGCAGAGGCACGCCAGAGCATGAATGCGGTTTCGGGCGAGGTATATGCCTCGGCCCGTACGGCGCTGATACAGGATAGCGTGTATGTCCGTCAGGCAGCGCTGGACCGTCTGGAAACAGCCGACTGTCAGGAAGGCGGCATGAGCGGGGCTATCCACACCGCGTCACTGGCGACAGGGCGCAAGGACGAAGGCTGCCTGAGCGGACAGGCCGTGCTGTGGGGCGAGGCCTATGGCGGGCTCGGGCGCAATAATGGCGATGGCAACGCCGCCAGCATGCACCATTCCACCACCGGCTTTATCATGGGTCTTGATACGCCCATCATGGATGGCAAGTGGCGGATTGGTGGCCTGTTCAGCTATGGCCGTTCCATGTTCGATGTTGGGAGTGGGCGCGGGTCTTCCGGCCATAGCAACAACATTACCGTGGGGGGCTATGCTGGCACGCACTGGGGCGCACTGAGCCTGAAGCTGGGGGCCTCCTATACGTGGAACATGCTGAGCATGCAGCGCAATGTCGCGATTGCTGATTACGCCAGCCGGCAGTCCAGCAGCTATTCCGGTGGCACGGCGCAGGCGTTTGGTGAGCTTGGCTACCGTTTCCACACGGCTTACGGCACGGTCGAACCCTTTGGCAATGTGGCTTATGTCAACCTTGATACCAATGGCTATCAGGAAGAAGGGGGCGCTGCAGCCCTACAGGGGCGTGGCACCAATACCGGGGTGACGTTCTCCACCTTCGGGGTGAAGATGTTCAAATCCGTGCAGGTGGGCAAGCTGCTGCTGCTGCCGCATGGCTCTCTGGCCTACCGCCGCGCGTTTGGTCTGCTCACCCCCACAAACCACACCATGCTGGCCTCCGTAGGCAGTGGCGATATGGATGTGGCCGGGGTAGCGCTTTCGCAGGACTCCGCCGTGGTGGATGCCGGGCTGAATGTCCGGCTGACGGATAGGGTCGATGTTGGGCTGTCCTATATCGGGCAGTATGGAAACCAGTCGGTTGAAAGCGGGGCCATGGGCCGGGCACATTTCCGGTTCTAGGTGTGTATTGTGCCCCCGACGTTTCGTGCGTCGGGGGTCGCTGCCAGAGTCGCCCTTTTTAAGGGGTTGGCAGTTTTTCCATCATATCAGCACGATAGGCGAGTAGGGCCTGCGGGCTGTGCAAAAAGGCTTGTGTTCTATTTTTGTTCTGACGTAGGGATGGAGGCGAAAAAGGAGCCATCCCATGCACCAGGACAAGACCGATACGCTCGCCCTCCTGCGCGAAAAACTCTGTCGTATGGAGCCAGCCCAACCCCTTTCAGCCGACAGGCTGCCCACCGGTTTTGCGGATATTGACGCCCATCTGGGGGGCGGTCTGGCGCGGGGCTGTGTGCATGAACTGTTTAGTGCCGGGCATGACAGGGCGCAGGCGGGGCGGCCAGCCGCTTTTGCCGCGCATGTGCTGGCACAGACGACCGGCCCCGTAATCTGGGTAAGCGAAGATTATCCGGACCTGTCCGCGCCGGGTATTCGCCAGTCCGGCCTTAACCCCGGCCGCCTGCTCTGTGTCACCACCCGGCAGGGCGGGCTGGAAAATCTGTGTGAGGATGTTCTGAACGAACGCGGCGTGTGCGCGCTGGTGGCGGATATTCGCGCGCCACTTTCGCCTGCGCGGCTTCGTCGGCTCGTGCTTGCGGCGGGGCGGAGCCATGTTACGGGCTTTCTGCTCCACCGGGCGGCGGCATTTGCAGCGGAACCACCCGCCAGCGCCAGCATGACCCGCTGGCGTATTGGCGGAGGGAGCGCTCTTGGCCGTGCTGATTTTGCGGCCTGGTCGCCTGTTGTGGGGCCTGAGCGCTGGTCGGTGGATCTGCTGTGGCATCGCGATGGCCCGGCGGGCCCATGGGGCATTACGCCAGCGCGTGAGGGTGGGCCGTACAGGCAGCCCATGCCGTGGGCGGGCGAGCAGCGGGCCAGAGCCTGATCCTCTTTTGTCTGATCTCGCCCGCCTGATTGGACGGCACCGCCAATGTCTGGCACCTTCATGCCGGGTGAACTGGGCCGCAGGGCCGTGCTTCAGCCACGATAGGCCGGACAGGAAAGGCGGATGACATGGGCACGAAACGGGTTCTGCTGGTGGCGGGGTGCCTGCTTGCCATGGCCGTTACCCCTGCACTGGCGCAGGATAATGAGGAAGACGGCGATTACACGGCGCTAACCAACAAAACGACAAAAACCGCCAACGCCACCTGCATCGATTACCTGAATTCCGAACATGGCGGCTATTCGGGCGATAAAATGAATGAATCCCGACAGCCTGATGAAATCACCATTGGTCTGTCCAAGGCTATCCGTGATGAATGCCAGAAGCACCCTAAAGAGCCGGTGCGCAAGGCGGTGGCTGATGTAAAGGACGCCTATGCTGCGGAACTAGCGGATATCCAGCGCAGAATGAAAAATCAGGACAGCACGCTCAAAAACAATAGCGGCACATAAGGTCAGGCTTTGCGCGTATCCGCACCGGGGGGCATCCGGTTGCGGGGCCGGTGAGTGTTGTGTTACATTATAACATAACACTCACATGGAGAGACCGGAATGAGACAGGCCTGCCCAACCCGTCAGCTCTTTGCCGTGCCGCCGCCGCTGGAGCATATCAGCCGTCCTGACTGCCCGATTGCGCAGGAACCACGCCAGATGAGCCAGCCCGTAAAGGACGCGGCGGCGCGCTGGGTCTCTCACGGGCCGGAGCTTTTTCTCAGCCGTGGCACGGTGGAAATTATCGAAACCGAATTGCAGCCTGTCATGCCCGCTAGCACGCAACCGCTGGTGGAGGACATGCTGGCCCTTGCGCGTTGTTACCAGCAGGTGGCCGGTATTCATGAACTGCGCTTCCGTCTTGAAAAAATCGACCATGACAGTTGCCGCCGCTTCCATGTCGATTACGTGCCCCTGCGCCTGTTGTGCACCTATGTTGGCCCCGGTGTTCAGTGGCGGCATGCCAGCGACCAGCTTGTGCATAAAACCCCCGCAGGCTGGCTGACCCTGCTCAAGGGCAAGCTGTACCCCGGCTGGGAGGCCGAGCGGGCGGTGCTCCATCGCTCCCCACCACTTTCGGTTTTGAAAGCGCCCGTTACACGTCTGCTTCTGACGCTCGACCATGTGGACGCCTGCGGCACGAACTAAAGGGCTGTGTTGCCGGTATTTTGTGCCGGGGTGGGGGTATGGTGCCGTCGGGTTTTGCCGGGCGCGGGGCTGCTCCGCCCGTGCCGGATTTGCCTTGTGGTGGGGAGCCGGTATGAATTGAAGGGCGAACCCAACCCGATTTTGCGTGAGACCCACCGATGTCCATCGCCTTTATTGATCTTGCTGCCCAGAAACGCGTTCTGGGAGATCGTATTACAGCCGCCATGGAGCGGGTGCTCGGCCATTGCGGTTTCATCAACGGGCCGGAGGTCAGGGCCTTTGAAGAGCAGCTTGCCGCGTTTTCGGGGGCGCAGCACGCAATAGGCTGCGCCAACGGTACGGATGCCCTCATGCTTGTGCTGATGGCAGAAAACATCGGGCCGGGGGATGCGGTGTTCGTGCCGTCTTTCACCTTTGTCGCCACTGCCGAGGTGGTGCCTTTTCTGGGGGCGACCCCGGTTTTTGTGGACGTGCAGGAAGAGACGTTCAACATGGACCCGCAGAGCCTTGAAGCCGCCGTGCAGACCGCGCTGCACAAGGGGCTGAAACCGCGTGCGGTTATTCCGGTCGATCTGTTCGGTCTTTCAGCCGATTACGATGCGCTGGTGCCCGTGGCCAGACAGTACGGCCTGACGGTTATTGCCGATTCGGCGCAGGGGTTCGGGTGTTCCTATCATGGCCGCCGGAGCGGCACGCTGGGCGACTATACAACCACGAGCTTTTTCCCCGCCAAACCGCTGGGCTGTTATGGCGATGGTGGCGCAATCCTGACGGATGATGCGGACAAGGCCGCCCTTATCCGCTCACTGGCCGTGCATGGCACCGGTAAGGACCGGTATGACAATGTCCGTATCGGGGTCAACAGCCGACTGGATACGTTGCAGGCTGCGATCCTGAGCGAAAAACTGGCGATTTTTGAAGAGGAAATTGCCGCGCGCAACCGCATTGCGGACCGCTACGCACAGGGGCTTGCAGGTGTGGTTAAAACACCGGACGTGCCGCAGGGGCTGGTGTCCGTGTGGGCGCAATATACGGTGCGGGTCAAACACCGTAACGCCTTTGCCGAAAACATGAAGCAGTTGGGTGTGCCTACGGCCATTTACTACGCCACGCCGCTGCATGAGCAGACAGGCTACCGGGGTTTTCCCGTTCCCGAGGCCGGGCTGCCGGTCAGCAATGTGCTGGCGCAGGATGTTATCAGCCTGCCCATGCACCCCTATCTGGACGAGCAGACACAGGACCGGATTATCGAGGCCGTTAAAGCCTCGTGCACGGATGCTGTCTGACACGGAAACCTGTCGGATAGCGTAAAAAACGGATGGGCTTTTACGGCCCTTCCGGGGGCGGGTGCAGGCCGCTTTGATGTGTATAGCGATCATGTTGTTATCACATGTCTGTCAGCGGCGGTTATGCCCGCCTAACCTGCTGGACAAGCAGATTGGCCATAATTATTGAATCGTTAAGGGGCTGGGTGCGTTTCTGGCCGTGGGCCGACACCCTCCCTGAAGAGACGATTCATGATGATGGATACGATTTCTGATCTTTCTGTGCTGTCTGCCCAGAGGAGCGATCCGGTTCGGGTTATCAGAACCAATGCCCGCCTCCAGCATGTAACGCAGGATAGTTTTTTCTTCTCCGGTCGGCCCGCGCGGCTGGCTATGGCCTATATCTCCCCCCATAACGATTTTCAGGCAACGGTTGGCGCGCTCCAGCGCCTTGCGGGGCAAACTCCGCTGATTGCAACCATGACCGCGGGAGAGCTGTGCACGCAGGGCGGCGCCACGCGCGAGCCGCTCTACAACGACACCCGCTCCCGGTGGGATGATGTGGTGCTCCAGCTTTTCAGCCCCGAGATGGTTGAAACCGTATCCATTCATACTATCGCGCTGGATGACGGGGAGGGCTCGTCATCCACCGTGCAGCCGGATGTGCGGGTCGAGCGGATACAGGCCCAGCTTTCGCGCATTACCCTGCCTTTTGTCATCAACCCGCAGAACACACTGGCCGTGACGCTGATAGACGGACTGGCCAAGGCGGAAAACTACTTTGCCGAAGCGCTTTACAAGGCCGAGAGTTTTCCCTGCGCGTTTATTGGTGGCTCTTCCGGCGGCACGCTCGACTTTAGCGACACAGCACTGTTCGATGGCAGGCGTGTGGTGCGCAACCATGCAGTGCTGGCGTTTCTCAAGCTCGCGCCTGATTTTGCATTCAGCATTTTCAAGACACAGAATTTCGTTAATACCGGCTGCTCCTTCATTGTTACGGAGGCTGATGCGGGTAGCCGGATGGTGCGCTCCGTGCTGGACCGGCAGAGTGTTACGGTTGTCAATATTCTCGACACCCTCGCGGCCCTGATGTCGTGCCGCAAGGAAAAAGTGTTTGAAGCGCTGGAAGATTACACCTTCGCGCTGTCTATCGAGGGGGAGCTGTATATCCGCTCCATTTCTAGCATTGATGTAGCGCAGGGCGTGGTGTCGTTCTATGCCGACATCAATGTTGGTGATGAACTGTTTTTGTTAAAAGCAAATGATTTTAACAAAACTACCCGTTCCGACCTGAACGCCTTTCTGCGTGGCAAGCCGCAGCCCGTAGGCGCTATTCTGAACGACTGCATCCTGCGGCGTCTGAACAATGCCAGCCATCTGCATGATCTTGATGGCATGTGGCCCATGCCCGCAGCCGGTTTTTCGTGCTTTGGCGAGTTTTTCGGCATCAACATGAACCAGACCCTGACAGCCGCCGTGTTTTTCCGGCTGGAAGAGGGCGAGGTTTTTCATGATGAATTTATCGAGTATTTTCCTATCTATTATGGCCGGTATTCACAGTATTTTTTGCAGACCCGCCTTAACCAGCAGAAAATCCTCAACGATATCCGCAAAGGGCTGATCGAGCGCATGGTGGATTTTATCCGCCGCACGGCGCAGAGCAGCCTTGAGCTTGAACAGATGGTGAAGCAGACCGAGGCGGTGCGCGTCACTATGGAAAGTGTGCGGGCAGAACTGCACGCACGCATGCAGAGCATGGCCAGCGACAACCAGAAAGGCGTGCTTGAGCAGGAATTTCAGAATGTTGTGCACAGAACAAAGGAACTGTTCGATATTGTGACCATTCTGGAGAAAATCTCGCTCCAGACCAATATCCTGTCGCTGAATGCGGCGGTCGAGGCCGCGCGAGTGGGTGAGCAGGGCAAGGGGTTTGCCGTGATCGCCAGCGAAGTGCGTATTCTGGCCCAGCATACCAAGGACAGTCTGGGCAAGAGTGCGCAGGCCCTGGTGGGGGTGAAAACCTCAACCGGCGTGCTGGGTGAGCATATTGAACAGTCGGAAAAAAAGCTGAGCGAGGCGCGCGATAATTACGGCGAAATCTTTGCCCGGATCGGCAGCATGTTCTCCTCTTTCGAGCAGATCAACGAAGTGATGAACTCGGTCGAGGAAATGTCGCACCAGCAGGCGCAGCTTATCCGCACGGTTGAAGATGATATCGCCCATCTGCGAAAAATCGAGCAGTAGGGCCGTATTTCCGGCCGGGAGCAATGCCCCGGCCGGAAAACGGTCAGGCCCCATAACAGGGCATGACCGGGTTAGTGGAACCAGCCGGACTCTTTCTTGACAGCCGCCTGACCTTTTAGTTCAGCGGCGTTGCCTTCTTTTTCCAGCAGGGTTTTCGTGCCGGTCGACAGGTTGCGGTTTGCATCCGCTTCCGACTGGGTAAGGTCGGTTTTGGCTTTCTGTGCGTTCAGCTTGCTGTCGATTATGTCGTTTTCACGCGATACCTGCGTTTTCTTGGACTGGATGTCCAGCGAGCGGTCCTCCAGCTCAAGGGCGCGCAGTTTGTCTTCATACGCATCATCACGCGCCTGACGGGCATCCTTGCGGGCCTGTGCTTCGGCGTTGATACGGGCCTGCGCCGCCTGACGGGCTGCCTGTGCGCGGGCCTGCGCCTGCGCCTGAGCCCGTGCGGCGGCCTGAGCCTGAGCCTGAGCCTGCATAGCCTGATAGGTATTGCGTTGCTGGGCCGCATCCACGGCGTCAATCTGATCTGTCAGCGACTGCGCCTGAACGGTGCCGGGCGCAATGGCGGGAAGCATCAGGGGCAGCAGCAGGGCGGCCCGCACAACATGTTTCATAGCAGTCATCCCTTGCGGTTTTTACCGGGTGGGGGGGCAGGCGTGGTTGGGCTGGATGCGGGTTTCACCCGGTGCGGATTCAACCATCACAGCACGACCGGGTACGAACTCGCAGGCGCGGCCAACCTGAGCGGAGTTGAAGGTCTGGTTGTTCTGCTCATAGGTAAGGGACACGCCCTCAACCAGTGTCTGGCTGGCTACGAGTGAGCCAGCACCCACACCGGCTGCCGCACCGCCAACACCACCCAGAGCACCAAGCCCGGCGGAGCCGCCAACGCCAGCACCCAGTCCGGCACCAAGGCCAGCACCCAGAATACCGCCAACGATCTGGGCGGTCTGGCGATTGCGTGCGTTGCTGACCTGCACTTTGGCGGGCAGCACGGCCAGAATGGTTACAACCTTCGCGAGCTGGCGCTGGTTGACCTGAGAGGCCGTATAGGTATCCGCCCGGTTTTCTTCACCGGGGGTGGTGCAGGCCGCCAGAGAAAGGGCAGAGGCCAGCAGAACGCCGAGTTTCGCGGAGGTTTTGATCATGGTCGATCCTTGGATCATAAAATAGTGTCCCATGCTTTTAGGGCATGCTCAGGGCATTGAAAATAATAAGAGTCTGCAGATTGACAAGCCAGATAAACATTCTGGTCTGCGGATGTTAATATTTGCCCCTTAAAGAAATATTAACAGATTATAAAAATCTAAGGGAGTCCATTTTCATTGCAGCATCTGGCCTGTGCGCTGGCCGGTTGCTTTTTTTCAGGTTCCGGCATTGGCCGTGTACCGCTCATGCAGGTCACGAACAGCCTGCACAAGCTCGCCTATATTATCATCGCAGAACGTCGCCTGCATGGCGGCCAGCGGCGCATCGGTAAAGAACGGCCAGTCCAGTGTGGCGCGCACGGTCTGCAGGGCCAGTATGGCGCGCTCATAACGGTCGATTTCGCAGGCCATGCAAGGAGGCTGGGTTACGAGGCTGAACAGCCCGTCTGCCACGGCGGCGGCATAAGGGCGGGCGGGGTGTGTGGTCATGCGGTCTGTCCCTCCCTTGCGCTGGAACCGTCATGAGTATGTGCGTTAAAAACGCACAAGGCGCAAGATCAAAACACCGGCAGTAGGGTCTGAGCCGCTATTTCCATGTCCATTTGCCGACAACCCGCCCGTTGATGCTGATTTCATCGAGTGTCAGCTCATAGGTGGAATAGGCGGGGTTGATGCTCATGATCCGCACGCGGCGGGGTTCTTCCATGCCGGGCAGGAGTTCAAGGCGTTTGAGAACAAGGCCGAATCCGTCCCACAGCACATAAACACCCGGCGGGGAGGGGGCGCGGTGGGCCGTATCCACCAGCACGCGGTCTCCTGCCTGATAATCTGGCTCCATGCTATCGCCCGCTACACGCACAATGGCGAGGGTTTCGGGCGATTCGGCAAAGGCGCTGATATAGCCGCGCGGCAGGCTCCAGTGCTCCACGGGGCGCAGCCCGTCCTGTGGTGCGCACAGCACGGGCACACTGCCCGGCCCGGCGGAGGTCAGGACATCATATTCCGGTATGCTGACCTGCCTGGGCGAGGTGTGTGAGGTTTGCTCTTCTGGGTCAGGGGGCAGGGGGGCGGGCTGTTCGGGTAGGCTGCCGCTGGCCATGCCGCGAGGGAAACCGGGCTGCCGCACGGGGCGCCTATCTGCGAATCCGTTGGTCAGGGCTGGGTCGTTCCGCCCGTGTGGAGCCAGATTCATGCCCAGAACGGCCTCGCCCGTGGTCAGCCCCCCAAGGTTCCAGATCTCGGCGGTGGTAATGGGGGGATCTCCCCGCCCGGCGAGCAGCGGCACCATGAGCTTGACCATAGCCAGTGGCAGTTCCTCCTTTTTGTAGGAGGTTTCATAGGTGCGGTACGAGGAGAACTTGTCTCCATACCCCAGCGCGCGCGCGAAATCGCGGATTGTATACCCCGCGCGTTCGCGCAGGGCTTTCAGCCTGTCCGTGATACGAATTCTCGTCATGCGGCATTGTGTGTGAAAACGGCACATGTGTCAGTGCGGAAAAACCGCTTGATTGTTGTGCGTTATAGGCGCACATATCGTGCATATTTTACGCACGATACCGACGCCATCCTGCCGGGGTGGCGGGTTCGTAACCGCAAGGCCCCGTCATGACTGACTCTCCCCCCTGTGAAGCGCCGCCCGCCCCGGTGTTGCGTTCGCCTTCCGGCTCGCTGCCGCCCCCAGCCCCCCTGACCCCGGCGGATTCCGACCTGCGGGGCCTGCCCTTTATGCCGCTCGATACGGTGCGGCTGCTCGATAGTGATCTCTTTGCCCTGAGCACGGGCGATGAGTTCAAATGTGCTGTAGCCCTGTGGTGCAAGGCGTGGCAGCAGGTACCTGCAGGGAGCCTGCCTGACCATGAGCGCGTGCTGGCGCATCTGTCAGGTGCCGGAGCGGGGTGGGTGGGCGTGCGGGCTATGGCCCTGCATGGGTGGGTCTTGTGCACGGATGGCCGCCTGTACCACCCCGTTCTGGCGGAAAAAGCCAATCACGCATGGAAAGCCCGGCAGGCGCAGCGGGCTCGCGCCAACCGCCGCTGGCACCCACATGAGCGGCAGGGGGCCGACGGCTTGCCAGAACAGGGGGCGGAAAAACCGCCCATTCCTGTCCGCGCGGCCTCAAACGGCCCGACTGCCACGGCATATGCAAGAGAGAGTACAAGGGAGAGTACAAAGGACAGTACGGGCCAGAATGCAGCCACCCTGCGTGGGGTGCGGCTTTCGCCCGTATGGCAGCCAGATCCCGCCTTGCAGGCTTTCGCCTGCACACTCGGGCTGGAGCCGCAGGCAGTGGCCGAGCGGTTTCGCGATTACTGGCTGGCGGTGCCGGGCGCGCGCGGGCGTAAATCTGACTGGGGCGCGACATGGCGCAACTGGTGCAGGCGCGAGCGCGCGGGCGGCGGCGGGCCGTCTGCCCGGCCACCGCACCCGCTGGAAGAACAGGCCGAGCGGCTGCTCCGCCGCGTAGCGGGGGCCGGGGTATGACGGCGTCTTTCCTGCATCCTGTCTGTGTCGGGGGGCAGGCCTGCGGGCCGGGGGCGGAGCTAGCGCGTGAACTGGCCTGTTTTCGCCCCGGCGGGTTTGCCCCGCCCGAACAGATTGTGCCCGAAGCCTGCGCCTTGCTGGCCCGGCTGGAGCACGCCCTGAACCCCATGCCGGAGGCCGCGCTGCGAACCCGCCTGCGAGACCTTGCGGAAATCGTCAATGCGGGGGTGGCCAATCCTCTGCCCGGCGCGGCGCTGGATGTGCGGTGCGCGGCCCTGTGGGTGGCCTGTGCTCCGTTGCCCGCTCTGGTGTGGGAAGGAGCTGTGGAGCGCGATGCGCTGCGGCTGTTCCGGTTTTTTCCATCAGTGGCGGAGCTGGTGGCGTTTTTGCAGGGGCGTAGCGCGCCAGCGCGCTGTCTGGCCACGCGGCTGGAGCTGCTGCTGGCGGATGTGGACCGCCGCGCCAGCGCCCGCCAGCGCCATGTCGTGCGTGAGGCCGCATGGCACGCTGCCCGCCCCGGTATCTTTGCACAGAATGAGAACAGAAAATGAGCATGTCCCGCAATACAGTGTCTTCCTCTCCCCGTGGTGCGGTTGCGCCCGTGCCACTTGCTCCCACGCCCGAACGTCTGGCGCGGTCGGTGTTTACGGGCAGCGCCCCGCTTCGGGTGCTGACCACCGTTCAGGCGCTGCTGAATGCAGGCGATATCGGGCAGGATGCCGCCAACGCCGCCGAACGCTGGTACAGGGACTGGATGTTCGCGCGTGAAGGCGTGAGCGATAATGCTCTCGCAGCACAGGCAGAATCCATCACTCGGCATGATGCGGTGTCCTGGCAGCTTGTGCGGGGCCGGGCCTCAGCACGGTTGTCGGATGTACGTGCCGCATTGGGAGGCTGTGGCGAGGTGCGCCTGTGCCTGATGATGGTGCGTGAAATGTCTTTTGCTCAGATGGGAAAAATCCTGTTCCCGCATCTGTCCGAGGCGCGTTCGCGGCTGAAGGTGTCGGCCCAGTGCGCCATGGTTCTGGAACAGCTTGAGGCGTTTTATGCCATGGCACGGAAGCGGAATGGGTCTGAAAAAACCTATGGTGAAAAGGAATTTTGAAAAATACAGAAAAAACCTCTTGCCAGCTGCGCGCGGGCTTGATAGGTATTTTCTTACATTGGAATTTCTGCGCCAGACAGCCGCCCCACCGGGCGGCTTTTTTTATGCCCGTATGCCTGCGGCGGGTCTGGCGCATTTTTCGGAAAAAATATGTTACAGACAGTCAAGTGTTCGGACATCGTGCGTCTTGGGCGCAACATGGCCGTATGTGTGGGCGTGCGGCATGACCATGCCGTTCTGTGCTTTCTTGTGCCTGAATCGGAAAATACCCGCCACAGGGCGGATGTATCGCTCTCCTTATGCGATAGTGCCGAGGCCGGTATCAGGCCAGACCAGCGTGTGCGGTGTGTAGGCCGTGTGCATGGCACGGCTTTGCAGGCGGAGGGGCGCATGCCCGCGGCCGCCATGCGGCGTATTTTGTCCATGCTCGAACGCGAAAACACCTTTCAGGCCAGCGAACACGCCACACCCCAGCCGCGTGGCCCGCGTGTGAGCGCGCAGCGCGGGGGTATTGTTGCATGGCACGCACAGGCCGAGCCCCCCATGCGTGGAGGCGGGTTGCGTGTTTTCCGCCGGACAGGACAGGAATGGGCCGAGCATGAACGCACAGGACACGGACGGGCCGGTGGACAGCCTGCCAGACAGTCCGCTCCACAGGAACGGGCCAGACGGCAGGCCGGACAGTCATTTACCCAGCGCTTCAACCCGCCGCCCGGAGAACTGCCCCGAGGCTTGCTCGACCAGCAGCCCGGCCAGTACCCCAGCCAGTCCTGCGGGCGCGCCCAGACCAGCCCGGAATGCGAAAGCCTGCACGCCTGATCCTGCGCTGAGTGCAGCGCAATGGCGTGTGGTGCTCAGCCTGACGGAAGAAGGGTGCAGCCTGCGCGAAATAGCGGAGCAGCCCGGCATGCCTGACTGGCCTGTACTGCGCCGGCATGTGCGGGGCAGCGGTGCACGGGCAGCAGGGTTTGCCCGCGCCCGCATGCTGGCGGCGGAAGCCTTCGAGGACAGGCTGATCAAGGAGCTTGAAACCATAAAGGGAGAGGACACGGCCGCCATGCGCCTGCGGATTGATACGCTCAAATGGCTCATGGCCCGCCGCGCCCCCGCCCGTTATGGCGAGAAGGTGGAAGATGCAGAGACCCGGCCCGAACGTCCGGCCATGGTGCGGCGGGTGATTATCGACCCGCCTGCCCCGCGCACATGAAAGACCGGCGGTTGCAACGCGCCCTGCGCGCGCTGGATATGCCAACCGCGCGCGTGTTCGCGCCCCTGCTGGGGCCATGCCGTTACAAGGGGGCTTATGGGGGGCGCGGGTCTGGCAAATCGCATTTTTTTGGCGAATGCGTGGTGGAGGAGCATCTGCGCCTGCCGGGGCACCGGAGTGTGTGTATCCGCGAGGTGCAGCGCTCCATGGAGCAGTCGTCGCGGCGGTTGATTCTGGACAAGATTGCCCAGCATGGGCTGGAGCCTTGGTTTGATGTGCAGGACCGCGCCATTCGCACACCGGGTGATGGTCTCATCATTTTTCAGGGCATGCAGAGCCATACGGCAGACAGCATCAAGTCGCTTGAAGGGTTTGACCGGGCATGGGTGGAAGAAGCGCAGAACCTGTCGGCCCTGAGCTGGCGGCTTTTGCGCCCGACCCTGCGCAAGAAGGATTCGGAAATATGGGCAAGCTGGAACCCGGTTTTTGAACATGACCCCGTTGATGTGTTCTTTCGTGGGGCGGGTAGCGAGCGGGCTGATCTTGTGGCGGTGCGCGCAAACTGGGCCGATAATCCGTGGTTTGGCGAAGGGGCTTTGCCGCGCGAGCGCGAGGCCGATGCCGCCACCCGCCCGGATGACTATGCCCATGTATGGGAAGGGGCATACCGCACCCGTTCCGATGCGTTGGTCTTTTCGGGCATGGTGGAGGTGCGGGCGTTTTCAACACCCGAGAATATCCGGCCCTATTACGGTGTTGACTGGGGTTTTTCAAAAGACCCTCTGGCGGCGTTGCGCTGCTGGGTGGCGCAGGACGTATTGTATATCGATTACGAGGCCGGGGGCGTTGGCATAGAGCTTGATGCCATTCCCGCCGTGCTGGACACCGTGCCCGGTGCGCGCCAGTGGCCCTGGCGGGCAGACGGCGCGCGGCCTGAAACAATCAGTTTTCTAGCGCGCAGGCATGGTTTCAGAATAACCGCGGCTCGCAAATGGCCCGGCAGTGTGGCGGACGGTATCGCCCGGTTGCGGGCGTTCCGGCGCATTGTGGTGCATCCGCGCTGCGTGCGTGTGGTGGCCGAGTTTCACAGCTACGCCTATCGGGTTGACCCCGGCACAGAGGATGTCCTGCCCGTGGTGGAGGACGCCAATAATCACTGGATGGATGCCCTGCGCTACGCGCTGGACGGGCTTATTCATAACCGGCGCACCCTGCCGCGCTTTACGGCGGGCACGGTGCGCCAGATCATGAAAATGGACTGAGCATGACAAAGGGTTTTTGGCACCGTATCACGGCATGGCGCAGGCCATTACCCCTGCCTGAGCCGCACGGACAGGCTGTTCCCGCCCCTTCTGCCCTTACAAAAGCGCGCAAGCCGCAGTGGCGTGCGGTGACGGGTATGCCGGAGGCGGAGGCAGCGGCGGCTTTGTTTGCGCCGTACCAGCCGCCAGCCAGTGTCAGGGGGACGGGAAGCGTGCTGGCGCATGACAGCATGGCGTCCGCCGTGTGGGACCATGCCGCCGTTGGTCTGGCGTGGGGCAATGGGCTGCTGGCTGAAGGGCTGACATTCAGGGGGTATCCGACGCTCGCGGCCATGATGCTGCGGGCGGAGTTTCGCAAACCGGTCGAAATTATCGCGCGGGAAGCCACGCGGGAGTGGATACGCTTTCGCATTATGGGCGCGCAGGACAACGCGCCTGAAAATACGCTGGAGGATACACAGGGCGGCCTGCCACCGGCAGCGCAGTCCGCTCCCCCGCAGGCTTACCCGCGTGACAGTGCTGTGCGTCTGCGGGCGGTGGAGCAGGCTTTTGCCCGGTTGGATGTGCGTGACCTCATGCGCCGTCTGGTGGCGCAGGCGCTGGGTTATGGCATGGGGCATGTCTGGATCGGGCTGAAAGGCGCGGAAGGAAGTGAGGCCCTGCCATTGCGGCTGACCAGCCATGGCGTAGGGCGCGGCCAGCTTGACCGGCTGGGCCTGATCGACCCGGTTTGGACAACGCCTGCGGAGTATAATGCCGTTAATCCGCTGGCGGCGGAGTATTACCGACCGACAGGCTGGTGGGTGCAGGGCACGCAGGTGCATGCAACGCGGCTTTTGACCATGGTGCCCTATGAGGTGCCGGACCTGCTCAAGCCCGCCTATAATTTTGGCGGACTGGCCCTGCCGCAGATGCTCGAAGCCTCGGTGCAGAATTTCCTGCGCACACGGCAGGCGGTATCGGACATGATCGGTAATTATGCCACGCGCGTTCTGCGCACCGATATGGCAGGCGGCATGGCCGACCCCGGTGGTGCACCGGAAATAGACGCCGAGGGCGTGAGCGCGCGGCTTGCTGCCATGAGTGCCTGGCAGAGCAGCAACGGCACGTTTGTGCTCGACCGCGAGACAGAGGATTTTGCCATTAGCACGGCTTCCCTGTCCGGGTTGTCGGAGCTTCAGGCCCAGTCGCAGGAGTTCATGGCGGCGGTGCCGGGTATTCCGCTGGTCAAGCTGTTCGGGTTGCAGCCGCAGGGGCTCAATGCCTCATCTGATGGAGAAATCCGCGTTTTCTATGATGAAATAGCGGCTTTTCAGCAGGCTCATATGGCCCCGGTGCTGCGCGCTATCCTACGGCTGGTGCAGCTTGACCTGTGGGGGTGGGCGGACCCGGCGCTGGAGTTCGAGTTTGTGCCGCTGTGGCAGATGTCCGAGCAGGAAAGTGCCGCCGTGGAGCGGCAGAAAGCCGATATGGACGAAGTCAATATCCGTTCAGGCAAAATCACCCCGGCGGAAGCGCGTGCGCGCGAGGCGGCGGATGGCACAAGCCTGTACCGCACGCTGGGCCTGCGTGCCGCAAACCCCGGTAATGTCGCCACAGATCCACAAAAGGCACAGTCATGACAGAAATGTTTGCAATGCCCGAGCGGTGTCTGGCCTATGACCGGGCAGGCTCTGTCCGGCTGATGGATGAGGATGGTCGCCTGCGTGTGGCGGTTACCCCTATCAGCAAGGCGGCGGTCAACCGCTATTTCGGGCGTGAAATTCCCGGAGCGGAGGCGCTGGGGCTCATGCCCGACAGGGCGTATCGCCTGCTGCGTGCGCCTGATGAGCTTGAAAAGGCGGCCGACAGTTTCAACAGTATTCCGGTTCTGGCCGAGCATGTTCATGTTACGGCCCAGACCCCCCGGCCTGATCTGGTGGTGGGGGCAACCGGCACGGATGCGCGGTTTACTGACCCGTATCTGACCAATGCGCTGGTGCTCTGGAACGCGCAGGCCATAGAGGGCGTGCGTTCGGGAGAACAGCGTGAACTTTCCTGTGCTTATCGTTATGTGCCGGTGATGGAGCCGGGGGTCTGGCAGGGCCAGCCATACGATGGGCGCATGACCCAGATCCGCGGCAACCACGTCGCTCTTGTGCGCGCGGGGCGCGCCGGGCCGGACGTGCTGGTGGCGGACGCACAACCAAAGGAACATGGAATGGCATTTTCACCATCGCGCGGCCCGTCCCGTCCGGGGGCGGGAAACGACAGGGGCAGCGCTGGGCAGACTGCCCCGGCCCAGAGCGGTCTGGTGGGTAAAGACGCCGGGCAGGGCGGCGCAGGCCAGCCTGTGGCCTCGGGGGGCTGCGTTACGGGGGCACAGGCTTTGGGCCAGTCCGCTGCGGGGGCCGCTGGCGCGCCGGTGTCGGCCAAAGCTGGGACCATGCAGGGTGATGACGGCTGCAAGGCGGGCGAACTCTTTGCCCGCATGGGGGCGGCCCTGGCCTCCGGCGCGCTGGACATGACAGCCGGGCCGCAGGAGCTGGCGGTGTGGCTGGCGCCGTATCTGGCCGGGCCGGGATGCGCCACGCCGCCCGATGCCAACGGTCAGTCTGCCGATAGCGATACCGATACGGACGCGCAGGGTGCCGCACCGGGCATGGCACAGGATAGTGCCGTGCGCCGGGCGGTGGATGCCGCCCTTATGGCTGAGCGCCAGCGCCAGCGCGATGTCACTGCCGCTCTGGCCATGGTGCGCCCGCTGGTGGGCGATGTGCTGGGCATGGACAGTGCCGAGGCCATTCTGCGCTACGCCCTGCACGAATGTGGCGTGCAGACCGAAGGCGTGAACATGGCCGGGCTGCGCGCTCTGGTGGCGGGGCGTGCTGGCATGGGTGGTTTTACGGGTTCATCGGCGGGGGCGCAGGACGGGGCAGGCGGCGGAGATTTTGCCGCACGTCATGGCCTTCGCACACCGCGCAAGTTTTAAGGAGAGCAGGAAATGTCTTTTCCTAATGCCGTCAATTATGGCTGGCCTGCCGGTTTTCCCGGTTCATGGGCTACGGACAATCCCCGGCGGCTCAAAGTCGCGGGGCCGAACGGCTTTCGCGCAGGGGCGGGCGGGGTAACGGTTGCGGCCTTTGGCTGGGTACAGGCTGACGGGGTGAGCGTGCTCAACTCCGGCACGGGCGCGCCCGGCGGGTTTGTATGCCGCACCCAGCAGGGTGTGCTGACCCAGTATCTGCAGGAAGCCTGCATGACTGTGCCCGAAGGGTTCATGCTCGCTCTGGCAGAAGGGGGCGATGTGTTTGCCCTGTCCACCACGCAGGCCACCAGCGGGCAGGCGGTTTATGCCACGCTGGCCACGGGGGCTATTAGCACCGGTGCGGCAGGGGCTGCCCCCACCGGCACGGTGGAAACCGGCTGGGTGGTGGCGCGTGGCGGGGCCGCGGGCTCGCCCATTATTCTGTCTGGCCCGCTCTCGGCCACAAATTCAGGAAACTGAACGCAATGCGCGATATTTTCAGAAACGACGCCCAGACCCTCGCACGGGACTGGGGTATTCATCTTGCCGGTGTGCGGGGCTATTTTTCTGAAATGGCCATGGATGCGGACCTGCCATCCTACACCCCCACCACCGCACCCAATAGTGCGGTGCCCGCCCTGTTTACCACCTATACTGACCCCGTTATCATTCGCGCGCTGGTAACCCCCACCCGCTCGGAGGCCATTTACGGCAGCGCCAAAAAGGGCGACTGGACAACGGATACGGCGCAGTTTCCGGTTGTGGAACTCTCCGGTTATGCCTCGGCCTATGATGATTACAGCTCCAGTGGCACGGCGGATGGCAATGCCAACTGGGTGCCGCGCCAGTCCTTTCATTTCCAGACATGGACACGCTGGGGCGAGCGCGAGGTGGAGCGCATGGGGGCTGCAAAGATCGACTGGGTTAACCAGAAAAACCTTGCCAGTATCTCGGTGCTGAACAAAAACGCCAATGCCATAAACCTGTTTGGTCTTGAAGGCATGGAGCTGTTTGGCGCGCTCAATGATCCTTCCCTGCCTGCGGCTATTGCCCCTGTGGCCAAGGTCGCGCCTTCGGGCAGTGCCACGTCGGGCAATACCTGGGCGGATATTGCTGACCCGGTTCAGGTTTATGCGGATATTCTCAAGGCCTTTGGCGTCCTCAGCACCCAGCTTGGCGGTAATCTGACGCTGGAAAGCCCGATGACGCTGGTTATTCCCACCGAGCGGCAGCAGTGCCTGCTCTATACAAACCAGTATCAGGTTTCGCTGGCGGACCTGCTGAAAAAGAACCTGCCCAATCTGGTGGTGGAAACCCTGCCCGAAGCGGGAACGACACTGGCTGGCGGGCAGTCAAGCACCACGCTCATGCAGCTTTTCGCAACCGAAATCGAAGGCCAGCGCAGCGTTACCACCGCCTTTACGGAAAAACTGCGCACCCATGTGGTGGAGCAGTATTCCTCCAACTTCCGTCAGAAGAAGTCGCAGGGCACGTGGGGCACTCTCTGGTTCTACCCGCATGCCTGCGTGACCATGGCCGGAATCTGAGCCGGGTAATCCGGCTGGTATTTCTGCAAAACTTTTTAACAGAACGGACTGTATTCCATTATGGCTCATGCTGTTTCATCCGCCCGGGGGGCGGAAACGGTAACGGTTGTCTGCCGCCTGCCCTCTGGGCTGGTGCTGGACCTGTATGACCCCGAGGACCTGCGCCGCCGCGCGGGTTCTGTGGCGCCAGTTATGGCGCCGCCGGTGCCGCGTGCGAGTGTGCGGCTGGAGGGTGCGCGGCGCGATGCGCGTTTTCATGCCCGTGATAACCGCCTGCTGGGCCTTGCGGGGCGCACGCAGGTGGATGCGGCGTTCTGGGCAGCATGGGTTGAGCAGAACCCCGGTTATCTGCCGCTCAAGAACGGTCTGGTGTTTGCACAGGCCCGCGCGGCGGATGCCGAGGCCCGGCTGGCGGAATGTGCCAGCCAGCGCACGGGGCTGGAAGGGCTCGACCCCAGCACCCTGCCGGGTGTCACCCCCGCCCACGCGGACCCCGGCTGATGGCGGCGGCCATGCCGGATGATACGGGGGGTATAGTGGTGTTTGACTACACCGCATGGGCCACCCGCTATCCCGTGCTGGCGCAGGCCGTAGCGCAGGATCAGGCGCAGGCGTTTTTCGATCAGGCATGCCTGTATCTGGCCAATACGCCAGCAGGCCCGGTGCGCGATCTGGCGCGCCGGGCCATGCTGCTGGGGCTGCTGGTGGCGCATATTGCAACGCTGGAACTGCCACAGGCGCAGGGCGGGCAGGCGGGGCTGGTCGGGCGTGTGGCTTCGGCCACGCAAGGGAGCGTTACGGTCAGCACCGCTTACGCAACACTGGCTGAGCGGGCGGCATGGTTTGCCCAGACCGCCTATGGCGCGGCGTTCTGGGCGGCCACACGCGGGCTGCGGCAGGCGCGTTACGTGCCGGATGCAAGACGAAGGATGCCGCCGTGGGGCTGAATCTTTTCACGCTGGCAGGCGCATTGTGCGCGCAGGCGGTTCCCCCGCAGGCTGCGGTTTTGCATGCCAGCACCGGCAGCACGGTCAATGCGGATGGCAGCGTGACACCGCTTTATACCGCAACGCCGGTGCAGATTGTGGTGCAGCCCCCCGGTCCGCAGGATCTGCAACTGGTGGAAGGCCTTGGCCAGCAGGCCGAATTACGGGTGGTGTACGTGAACGCCCCGGTGCATGCGCTCAGCCGTGCCTTGCAGACAGGGGGCGATATTCTGGAGTTTTCCGGATCTGACTGGCTCGTGACCCGCTCGGTGGAAGACTGGGCGGCCGATACCTCGGGAGAGAGCGAATGGGTGAAGGTAGTGGTAACACGGCAGCTCCCGGCCAGCGCGTAACAGCCGCTGCGCCCGCAGCCGGTGGCATGGTGGAAAGCCCTACCGAAACGGCGGTGTGTGCTGCCCTGCGCGCCTGGCTGGTGGCCGTGCTGCCTGCCGGGGTGGGGGTTGTGGCCGGGCAGTCCAACCGTGTGGCCCCACCTCTGCCGCCTTTTGTAACCCTGACACTGAGCGGGCGCGAGCGCCTGTCCAGCGGGGGGTGGCATTACACTGCTACCACGCGTGAACTGGCTGTGCCCACGCAGCTTGGCGTGCAGGTACGCCTGTTCGGGCCGGGGGCGGGCGATATGGCGCAGCGTGTCATTGCCCTGTGGCGCGATATGCAGGCGGCGGATTTCCTGTCCGCGCAGGGGCTCGCCCTGTCTCCGCTGGATGTGCAGAGCGCGCACCAGAGCGGCTTTGTGACAGCCGAACATCAGTATGAAGACTGCTGGGAGGTAAACCTTCTGGCGCAGGTCACATTTATCCTGAGCATTCCACAGGATTTTGCAACAACTCTGCCGGTTCTGACAATCGGGGCCGATGCAGCTTACCCGCCACAGGAGTAAAACCATGGCAGGCATTCCCATTTCTTCAATTGTTCAGGTAACACCGGGCGTACTGGTGGCGGGTGGCGGGCTGAACGGGCTGACCGGACTGGTGCTGACGCAGCAGACCGGCATTGTGCCCGCGGGCACCGTGCTGAGCTATACCAGTGCGGCGGATGTTGGCACCGCCTTTGGCACCACGTCGGGCGAATACGCCATGGCGCAGGTTTATTTTGCCGGGTATGACACCGCGGTTCTGACCCCGGCCAGCCTGCTCTTTGGCGGTTATGCTCCTGCGGCTTCGGGGGCTGAGGCCACGGCCAGCGTGACGGGTGGCGCGGTATCGGCCATTGCGGTGGCGCAGGGTGGCAGCGGGTATGACACCGCCCCGAGCGTGACGTTTTCCGGTGGTGGCGGCAGCGGTGCTGCGGCTACGGCCACGGTTTCGGGCGGGGTTGTAACGGGTATTACCATCACCGATGGTGGCACCGGCTATACGCAGGCCCCCACTGTCACGCTCAGTGCTGCCAGCACCGACAGCCCGGCCACGCGCATGGACAATCTGCGCCGGGCTAGCGGGACGTGGAACGGCTTTGCCCCGGCTTTTGAACCTACTCTGGACGAAAAAAAGGCTCTTGCCACATGGGTGGGCACACAGGATAGCGCCGTATGGGCTGTGCTGTGGGATACGGACCCGCAGGCCGTAACGCAGGCCAGCACCACCGCCTTTGGCGTGTGGCTGGCCCAGCAGGCGATTGAAGGGGTTTCGGCGGTTTATGGTGGGGCCGTTAGTGCGGCGCTGTGTCTGGGGTGGATGGCCTCGCTGTCTTTTGGCACCCGTGCCGGGCGGCAGACGCTGGCGTTCATTCAGGATGCCTCGGGTCTGGTCACGCCAGCCGTGACAGATGGGGCCACGGCAGCCACGCTGATTGCAAATGGCTATAATTTTTATGGCAGTTACGCCAGTGGCAGCAGCCAGTTCTCTTTCATGCGGCCGGGTAGCGTATCGGGGCGGTTCGCCTGGGCGGATAGTTTTGTCAACCAGATCTGGCTGAATGCCAGCCTGACAGAAGCTCTGGTGACACTCCTGCTCAACACCGGGCAGATTCCTTACAACACCGAGGGCGATACCCTCGTAAAAGCCGCCGTGCAGGATACCATCAGCAGTGCGCTGGCCTTTGGTGCCATTCAGCCCGGTGTCAGCCTGACAACCGCGCAGAAACAGCAGATCGCCAATGCGGCGGGTGTGGCGGCAGCAGCGGACGCGGTTGGGGCGCAGGGGTGGTATTTCCAGCCCGGTGTGTCCACAGCGGCGGCCTCTTACCGGGTGGCGCGCACAACACCGCCCGCGCGGCTCTGGTACGCTGATGGGCAGAGCGTGCAGGCCATTCAGCTCAGCAGTGTCGAGGTACAGTAAGCATGGCGTACGATATTACGGCGGCCAATGCCGTTTTTACCATTACGGTGGCGGGGCTGTATAACGCCCCCATCACGCTTCAGAACTTTGCCGCCGATCAGGCATGGGATACGGCGGCACAGAACTGCGCCGAAACCGAAATGTCGGTCGATGGCTACCTGAACACGGGCTGGACACCGGCCCCGGTTGATCAGGCCATTCATTTTTCCGCCGGGAGCGAAAGCGTTGTGGTGTTCGAGGCGATCATGGCCGCGCAGCAGACGGCGCGTGCGCTGTTCCGGCTGGGGGGTGAACTGACACTCAAGGGCACGGGGCGGCGCTATACCATGGTCAATGGCGTGTTGCAGGCAATGGCGGTTGTGCCCTCTGCCGGGCGGGTGCTGCACCCGCGCAGTTTCGCCATTCGGTGGCAGTCTGT
Source organism: Acetobacter papayae (assembly GCF_047721125.1). Classification (NCBI taxonomy): domain Bacteria; kingdom Pseudomonadati; phylum Pseudomonadota; class Alphaproteobacteria; order Acetobacterales; family Acetobacteraceae; genus Acetobacter; species Acetobacter papayae. Next base: position 23,143 of record NZ_JBDNWF010000040.1, read on the forward strand.
CTGGCCAGCAGGTATCTGATGGCGGTGCGTGAAGTCACGCTGAGCGTGCCCATGGAAGGCGCTGACCATAACAAGCGCTTTGTCATTACCCGTATGTCCGCCTTTGAGGCGGATCGCTGGGGGCGGCACTGCCTCCAGGCCGCTCTGGGCTGCGGGGCCGATCTGACGGGGATTACCCCTGAGGATGGGCTGGCCGGGCTGGCGGCGGCGGGTATTGGCCTGTTTGGTGCTATGGAGCCCGAGCGGATGGACAGCCTGCTGGAGCGGCTGATGCGCTGTGTCAGCGTGCAGCCCGACCCGGCAAACCCCACCCTGCGCCGCCCTTTGCATGAAAGCGACATAGAGGAAATCCCCACCGTGGGCTGGCTCCAGAAGGAAGCTTTTGCCCTGCATGTGGATTTTTTCAGGGGCGTCGGCCTGTTGTTCTCCCTTCCCGCACCCACGGGCGGGGAGAAGGACAGCCCGCCGCCCGGTGCGTCAATGTAAGCGAGCGGCTGGCGCTGGTTGTTTCGGAAGGGCTGGCAAGCCTTCATGACCTGCAAACCCTTTATGACAGCGAAGATTTTGAGATGCTCCTTGAAATGGCGCTTATCAGGCGATGGAACCGGTAATCAATGGCGATGGAGCATGATAGCCCGCCGGGCATGATCCGGCCCGAAACAGCGTGGGAACATGCCCGCCTTGCCTGGCAACTGCTGGATGTTTTCAGGCGTGCCCAGCGGGTTATGTATGGGGGGAGTGCCGGGTTTTCTGGCGCGGGCGGGCCGGATATGGGGGCGGTGCTAGGTGTATCGGGGGCTGCGGTGCGGCAGGCGCTGTATCGGG